>JAAHGR010000188.1 GCA_010672425.1 Symploca sp. SIO2E6 | reverse complement strand
TGGAGAATAGGGAGTTGGGATTGGGGAATTGGGATTGGGAAATGGAGAATAGGGAATTGAAATTAGGGAATTGGGATTGGGTGAGTATACATATCTCTCTGGTCTCCCCCTCTTTACATCTCCCCATCTCTCCATCTCCTCATCTCCCCCTTTCACTCGCAAAGTAACACTTCCCTGTTGGGTAAATTTGATAGCATTGCCTAGCAGGTTAATCAATACCTGACGCAATTTTTTCTCGTCAGTTTGCACATATTGAGGCACATCTGGGGTACGCTTAAAAATTAGTTGTAAGCCCTTGGATTGGGCTTTTAAGAGGAACATCTCTTCTAAAGAATCCAGTAGGTAATACAAGTCAAAGCTACTGGGATTAAGCACACTCCTGCCAGCCTCAATTTTAGACATCTCCAAAACATCGTTGAGCAATGCCAGTAAATGCTCACCAGAACGACTAATAATTCCCAGATATTCCTGCTGCTGAGCCTCAAGGGACTGAGAACGAGCCATCAACTGGCTGAATCCAAGGATAGCGTTGAGGGGAGTGCGTAGTTCGTGGCTCATATTGGCGAGAAATTGGCTTTTGGCACGGTTGGCGCTCTCTGCTAATTCTTTAGCTGCAGCAAGTTCGTGAGTTCGTTCAATAATTAGTTCTTCTAAATGGTTCCGATACTGTTTTAGTTGCGATTCTATCCGTTTGCGTTCTTCGATTTCGATTGTGAGTTCAGTATTCTGTTGCTGCAAGGTATCATGAGCTATTTTCAGTTCCTTATCCATACCCTTGATTTGTCGATCAATAGGTTGAGCGATCGCTATACTCAAAAATATCCCCAAAATCGTAGCAGTGCTTGAACCAATAATAATGCTCCCAACAGCCCATACTTTACTTTGGATCGTATGCTGCTCAGCCGTCTGCCGAACCGTTCTTGCTAATTTTTGATTAACCTCCAAAAGTTGGGTAATTAACCCTTCTACTTCTTCGTCTAAATATTGATCTTTTAACTTTATTATCTGTAATTTATTGCGCAATTCTAATGCCGCTCTAACTTTCTCCATTTCTGGTGTATTTTCTTTCCCTTGACGGATAAGTTCAGCCTCTAATTTATCTGGTTTGGTAATGCCATATTGGTAGTATTTTTGTTCAAAAACCATCAAAAGTTCATGTCTTTGCTTCCATTCCTCCGCAGATGACTCCAATTGTTGGTAGAGTCTTTTCTCCTCCTTGTTATTAAAAGGAGCTGCTGCTATTTGTTGAAACCCCTTATCGATTTGTTCCAATGCCCCCTTAAACTTGTTTAACTCGGCTTGCCTTTGTTCTGACGACAATTCCATTTCAATTAGCCGGTGCTTTGCTAACTCAATTTTGGCTTGCCCCTCTTTAATTTTCCACAGACCATCAACACTTGGTAGATTCTTATTAGTTAAAATATCAACGTAATTAGCTAGTTGAGGAACTTTACTATAACCGATAAAGGTAACAGCGAAGAAAATTAAGCCCATTATTAAAAAAGCAGCCCTCAACTCGGTTTTGATGTGCATTTGATTAAAATAGCTCCCTAACCTTCAGCAGCTTAACCAACTAACTCACCAAAGGTAACAACCTTTGGTAGCAAAAGGGAACAGGCAACAAATAAAAGTTTCTCATTCCTATAGTATGCCCTTAGTCTGGTGACCAGCAACCCTATCCCCTATCCTGGGATCAGGGAAAAATAAATTATCCAATTTTTGGACTTGATCTGCTCCCGTAAGTTCCCCTGCCTCCAGTTGGAAGTCCTTAACCATGCCCAAACAGCAAAACCGCAAGTCATCCCTAATCCTCTGTATTTCCTCTTTCCTGGAAAAAACCCCTGTCCATATTGCAATCATCACTATTTCCCTAATTTGGACTCTACCCACCGTCGGCTTGTTGATCAGCTCCCTGCGCTACCGGGATGATATCCTCAGCAGTGGTTGGTGGACAGTCTTTCAACATCCCTTCGATTTTACCCAATACCAACTAGGGAACTATATCGAAGTACTCACAGCTGAAGGTATGGGAGAGGCATTTCTCAACAGCCTTGCTATTTCCATCCCTGCTACGATAATTCCCCTCGCCATGGCGATGTTTGCTGCCTATGCTTTTGCCTGGATGAAGTTTACCGGTCGCCAGCTTTTGTTTATTTTGGTGGTAGGCTTGCTAGTCGTACCCTTGCAGATGACGCTGATTCCTGTGTTACAAGCCTACAGGATCTTAGGACTTTCCGGAACATTTCTAGGTATCTGGTTAGCCCATACAGGCTACGGTATGCCCTTAGGCATCTATCTGTTGCGCAATTATGTTGGTGGATTACCCAAGGATTTAATTGAAGCAGCAGCAGTGGATGGTGCTTCCCACCTTGAAATATTTACCCAGTTAATTGTACCTCTTTCCCTGCCCGCGATCGCCTCTTTTGCTGTCTTCCAATTTTTGTGGGTTTGGAATGACTTACTAGTTGCCTTAGTTTACTTGGGAGGTACACTAGATGTTGCACCTCTCACCATACGTTTAACCAATATGGTTGGTTCTCGTGGGCAAGATTGGCACATCCTTACTTCCGGTGCTTTTATTACTATGATTGTGCCACTGATTGTCTTTTTCTCCTTGCAGCATTATTTTGTGCGGGGTATTTTAGCTGGTTCAGTTAAAGGTTAATGATGTGCCGAGTTACGATCACTATGCTCCACAAGCACTGTCGCTCAATTTATTTGAATGCGGCAATTCTGCACCCATTAACCCTTACAGGTATAATAGGCAACCCCTTGCTGCATTTAAGTTGGGAATTATCTACTACAATATGGCTTACCGTGATTTTACCCTCAGCGAACTTGTCAAAATTTTTAATTTAAAAATTAATGAAACCAACGGTTTATTTGCAGCTTTTGATGAAGTAGAGTGCAGTGAATATTTGCATTATAATATAGAAGAATATATTGCTTTTATGAAAGGCAATAATACACAAAAAAACAATCATAAATCAATAACATACTTGGTGTTAATGGAAGCAAAAAATCGACTAAAACCACAAACAAGTTTATTTTCCGAAGTAATTTTTAATGTAGATTCAGAAATGGGTTTGAGTGGAACTTGTGATTTTTTAGTTGGTCTTTCTGCTGAAAAATTTATTAGTCGTCCGGTGATTACTATTGTTCAATCAAAATCTGAAAATCTAAATCTTTGCTTAGGACAATGTGTCGCACAAATGTTAGCAGCTCAGTTATTTAATGACTGGGAAAACAATGAAATTAAAACAATTTATGGCGTAGTAACGAATGGAAATCTTTGGAGATTTATGAAGCTGGTTTCTCAAGTGGTTTATCTTGATTTAACTGCATACCATATTAGTTATGTGGAAAAAATTTTAGGTATTTTATGTAGCGAAATTGCACACAGCATTTCTGCTTAGATGAAATATAAATTAGTCATTAGTCAAGCAATTGAAGATTAAAGATTTACACCATAAATAAATTTAGGGGCTTGTGACCGTTTTAATTCTTCAATCTAAAATCTCTCTGGTCATTCATAAAAGGCTATAAATAACAAATGACTAATAAAGCTTCATTCCTTGTTACTTGTTACTTGTTCTTGTTACTTATTCAGTAGGCCCTACTTACCAGAGAGGGAAACTCCCAAAGCTTGAGAAAGCCAAACTTCCAAATTACGGGTTGGATGTAAAACCACAGGCAGAGCAGGATCGGGGATTGGTTCTACCAAAATGGTGAACATTCCCAGTCGATTGCCCGCCAAAACATCGGTAAATAAGCGATCGCCTACCATTGCTACCTGTTCTACGGGTAAACCCATGGCCTCAACTGCTCTTTTTAACTTGCGTCGTGAAGGCTTGCGGGCTCCCAAAATGTATGGTAAATCAAGGGAGTTGGCAATATTACCAATCCGATTCTCACTCAGATTGTTACTGACCAACCATAGTGCTGCAACTGTTCTGATTTCCTCTACCCACTGCTTGAGTTCTCCAGATACGGCTCTAGTAGTCATGGGTACTAAGGTTTGATCGACATCCAATACTAGACCCTTGAGCTGTTTTCGGTGTAAGATATCCGGGGTTAGGTTCAAGATTGACTCCCCTAAAACTAAATCAGGTTGTAAGTTTGATAGCCAGGACATTGTTAGGTGTTAGGTGTTAGGTGTTAAGTGTTAGGTGTTAGGTGTTCGGGGAATTTTCTCTTGCCTGATGATCGAATCAAAATAAACTTGACATAGCAGTACTAGTCTAACGCTTCCCCAACTCCCCCAGCTCCCCCAGCTTCCTCAACTCCCCTGCTGAGCTTCTCGTTGTTCACGGATAGCTCTGGTTGCAGCTTCGTGAGCTTCTAGGGTTTTACTAAAAAAGTGGGTTCCATCGTAACGAGCAACAAAATACAGATAATCGGTAATCTCAGGATACAGGGCAGCTCTTAAGCTGTCTAAACTAGGACTAGCAATGGGGGTGGGTGGTAGTCCCGGATTGAGATAGGTGTTGTAGGGAGATGGAGTCTTAACCTGAGCCAAAGTTAGAGGTTGATCAGCAGTTTGTCGAATGCCCAACCCATATTCAACAGTAGGGTCAGCTTCTAGTTTCATCTCTCGCTGCAAACGTTGGGTAAAAACTCCAGCAATCAGAGGACGTTCCGAAGCGATCGCGGCTTCTTTTTCAACAATGCTGGCTAAAGTTACCCACTCATCCAAATTTAGTTTAGTTTGATCTGGTCTTTCTTGGTATAAAGGCAATGCTACTTCCTCAAACCGGTCGAGCATACGTTGGATTATCTGCTCAGGTGTAACGCGATCGCTAGATAGTTTATAAGTATCTGGATATAAATATCCTTCTAGGTGAGGCAATTCCTTTGGTAACCAAGGATACTGCTCTTGGGGAATCTTGCCAGCAGCAGTGATAAACTCTCTTCTACTGAAATACCCAAGGGATTCAAAGTAAGTCCCCATTTGCTGTAGAGACCATCCTTCAGGAATAGTGAAGGAAAGCTGCATGACCTCACCATGCCAAATTTTTTGGGCAATTTCTGCTAGGGGTTGAGTCGGCGACAACTTATAAGTTCCTGCTTTAAATGAACCCCCAGGTTCTTGGAGCCTCATCCAATAAGACCATAATCGCCAAGCTTGAGCTGAGCGCACCAACCCAGCAGCCTCCAGGTCATTCCCAATCTGCCCAGAAGTTGTTCCTCTCCGAATCTGAATTTGTATAGCTTGCTCAGTAGCCCAGTCGGAAGATTCCTCTAGAATTGGTGAGGCTTTTGCCCAACTCCACCAAGCCCAACTCTGCCAGAGACAACCACCTAGTACTACCGGTAGCAGAACAAAATAATAGGACCACTTAGAAATGTCTTTAAAAGCTTTCATCCTTTTATTTTAACTAAAATGTCGGGCTAAGTACCACCTTCCAACAGATCAAGGTAAGTAGGTCGGTGGAAATAAACAGCAACTATGTTACAAAACGTAAATACGGCTCAGACCCTTACCAATGACGAATGACAAATGACAAATGACGACCTTCACCAGTTAACTTTAATATTGCAGATCTACTTAGGTAGTTCACTCAAGCCCATCGAATAGCAATTCTTCCAGCAGCGGTTGTACTTTGTGAAATTCTTCCGGGGAGAGCAACTCTAATTGACCAGTGTGATTTCTCTTAGCCAAAAACAGTAGGGGTTCAATAGGGGTATAAATCCCGTACTCCTGCTCCTCGTAATAAAAGTTGGCCAATAGCTTAAACTCATCGGGTTCTAGTTCGCCATCTTCATCCTCAAGTTCAATAGCCAGAATTTCCTCCTGATCTACAACAGGCAATTCTCCAGCAGCTGTGAGAGTATAAGCGGTGTGTTTGAGGGTAAGATTGTGCTCTGCTAGAACCGCTTTAGCATCAGGGAAGAGGAAGTCAATTTCTTCATCATCCTCCAGCAAAGTGGCCTCGGCTGAGTCGTCGTCATAGTCATCCTCATCCCAGGCCACAATTTGTATGGGGAAGTCCACCGGCATCAGTAGAAGATATTCAGCACCTTCTACTTCTAGGAAATGCTCAATGGTACAAAGAAGCGATCGCCCAGCTTCATCAGTGAGTGTGACACTATTGTTACTGGAGCTACCATTCTCTGGAGATAAATCAGATGGGGACATGGGGTGATATGCTGCTATTTATGGGATTGCAGGTCGCAAACCTCAGGATATCACGGCATCAGATATTAACTTCATCCCCCAGTAAATTCAACAAGCCCATGCTGCACTAGAAAGGCCAGCCCCGGTAGTTCACTTTCCCAATTCCCCATTCCCGAAAACCAGGATCTTTGTACCTTATCCAAATGAGAGACGCTGTATATAAAGTTCATAGGTGCAAAAAGCAGGTTTTTCCTGTGTTATAATTTGGCGCACTAACGTCTCATCGATTGGGATATTCTGATCAGGGCGCAGTGTCACCATAAAATGATAGGGTTGTCCACCACCGATAATCGAGCCTTGCCCCAAGTTAGCTTCTCCCATAACAAAACCTTTACCGAAGACTTCCTCAATACAGATGTGTTTCTCCTTTTCGGGTAGATGTTCATCTAAAGGCAAATCTGTAAACAAATGCAAATAGAGCCGCAAACCTCGCTTCGTTCCTCGCCAGCGGTAAAGTTCCATCGCCTGACGAATCAAATAGCGCTGGCGATTTGGGGTCAAAGCTTTAGTTAGAGGCCAGCCCACCCAATGAGCAAGAAATGGTAAAATTGCTTGGGGGGTTAGTAAAGGATCTAGGTAAGCCCAAAGGACATTCAAAGCCTCCACATCTGGTTCAAAAGCCTGCTCGAAAATTTTGAGCAAGCGACCAATAAAGTCTACTTCTCGGTAAATTTCCGGTAGAAAATCTAGGTAGAGACTGCGGGGACGAACGTAGAGATTGAAAGGTCTAGGCTCAATAAGTTTCCTTGTTCCCTCAATTTGGCTATTAGGGTCTTGTTGAGTATAGTATCCATAAACCCGACTTTGATAATCCAGAATCATCGGTTCACCAGACTTACCAAATTCCTGGGACTCGAAGAAGTCAGCAGGTACTTGGAAGTAGAGGACAGCTTCCATTTTGCCGAGCGGTGGGAGTTCCTCTCCTTCTGTGCCGATACGATACCAATCGGAGGGGAAGTCTCCGTCTACTAGAATCTCCAATCGCAGTGGGTAACTTCCCCGGTTTTCCAGCTGCACCAAGAGTTCACAAGGTTCTCCAGGATAGGCAATTAAATAGCAATCACTGGTATCAGCTAAAGGTGATTTTAGAGCCAGCACTGACTGTTCTGACGACTGTTTAGCTCCCCTTACCGCTGCCTGAGGAACCACCTCCGGCACTTGCATTGGTGTTAGTTGCATACCATAAGGGAGAATATCGCGAGTTTGAGTCATTGGGAATTGGGAATTGGGAATTGGGAATTGGGAATTGGGAATTGGGAATTGGGAATTGGGAATTGGGAATTGAGAATTGGGAATTGAGAGCATCCTATTCCGGTAGAAATGCTCTCTCATTCAGTCGCACTTTATTGTTGTCTGCTCCCTGCTCCCTGTTGCCTGCTCCCTGTTCCCTCTCGGTGAAGGGAGTTGAAGATTTCTAAGGATTGCTTTTGATGTTAGCATCCAAAAGCTTATAACTCCTTACTCGTTGCGGCTGAACGTACTTAAGGTCGCTAATTATTCCTAGCCAAGACATTAACTTCAGAACATAATAGGTAATATCAATCTCCCACCAAAACAGCCCTTGCCTCACTGACTGTGGGAAAGTATGATGATTGTTATGCCATCCTTCTCCAAAGGTAATTAAGGCCAAGAAAAAATTGTTGCGACTATCATCGTTGGTTGCATACCGCCTTGTTCCCCATACATGGGCAAGAGAGTTAATCATAAACGTTGAGTGGTACAGGACAACAGTTGAGATCAAAAAGCCCCAAACTAATAGCTGTAGACCGTTAGTACCTAAGCTGGGGAATCCTTGATTCAAGATCCATCCCAAAAGGTAAATAATGATAGCTAATAATAACGGAACCAATGAGGGAAAACGATCCAAGAACCTGAGTTCAGGAAACTTGGCTAAGTCTTTTACCTCTTCTATGGGGGTATTAAAAGTGCTTCTCGTTGTAATCCAACCGAGATGACTCCACCAGAATCCGTGAACCTTCGGAGAATGGGAATCTGCACTGGTATCTGAATGTTTATGGTGCAGACGATGGTAGGAAGCCCACCAGAGTGGGCCTCGCTGAGCTGCACTGTTGCCTAAGAGGGCAAAAATGAACTGCCAGAACCGTGTTGTCCGGAATGTACGATGGGAAAAATAACGATGGTAAAAGCCAGTGATCGCAAACATGCGGACAGCGTATAACACAACTGCTGAGATTAAGGCGATCGGGCTAAACCCTACCCAAAACACAGTCAAACACAGAAGATGAATGATTACAAATGGTAAAGTTAAGAACCAGTCAGCCTTTGGCTGTTCTTGATCTAGGGATACATCCTGCATGGCAGAACTGTCAAACCAGCAACCCAAGGTGCTTTGAGCCACATACCATCTATTTTTGAAAGTTGACCACATCTTGAATTAACCTCTTACCACTAAGCTGCTACCCATCTAGTTTTTTAACCTGATCTAGGCTATAGAAGGGTTTTTAGCCTTCAAATTATACAATTTAAATGCACGAGAGCTTATCTAAAGACAAGTTTTTTCCAACCTGTAGAGACGTTGCAGGCAACGTCTCAGCAGAGAGTGTTTGCGGTTTACTCAAATAAGGTCGCCTTGGGGAACCGAGATCATTTGGGCTTAAACTTCGTTTAAGTCCCGCTGGCTTGTCACCCCGTGAGGGTGTTTTGTCAAAGGGGAAGTTCAGCTATATCACCCGTGAGCTATATTTTATCTGGGCTATACCCATCTACCCTCACTTGTGCTTTTTCAATGCAGGCCATCAGCTTTTGAGCAAAAACCTTAACATGAGGTTCCGCCACTATTGAGATATGGTTGCCTGGAACTTCATAAATCTCTGCTGGTCTAGAAGAAAATGAACTCCACCCGTAGTCTGGAAGATTCAAGTTTGAATTTTCACCAAGAGATTCAAGAACTTCCTTCTCCATCACCTTTTCCGGATAATCCTCAATAGATCGAAACAGAGTAATTTGGGTAGGATAAATTTCCTGTGGAAAATAAGAACACATAGAATTGGCCTTAAAAACTTTCACAAGACCACTAAGTTGATTAATCCCTGCTCCAGGTGGGAAGAAATTGATTTGTTGCAACTGCTCATATAAGTAGTTAAATTGATCCTCTGGAGTGAGTCGTTCGAGGATTTCGTAGGATAGATTTAATTCTTTCCCAAATAGATATCCAAGGAATCTACCAATGTAGTTCATCCAAGTTGCATCGTTCCAGCCTAGATCAGATAAATTGTTTTCAGGTTCTGGTGGAGTAGTATCTATAATTGCTAGTAAAGCTATTTCTTGCCCCTGTTTTTGTAATTGTTGAGCCATCTCAAAAACGACCTGCCCACCAAAAGAATGACCACCCAGTAGATAGGGTCCCTGAGGCTGAACTGATTGCATTTCTTGGATATTGTTAGCAGCTATATCCTCGACTCGGGTATAAGGCTCTGATTTTCCATCAAGACCAATAGCTTGCAAAGCATAGAAGGGTTGGTCTGGACTTAAATAGCGAGCTAAGAAAGAATAATAAACAACATTGCCGCCACCTCCAGGAACTAAGAAGAAAGGTCGCTTATTACCATTAGGTTGAATGGGAACGAGGGGAGACCAAGAAATAGAATCTGTTGACTCTCGAAGAATAGTTGCAAGTTGTTCAATTGTCTGACCTTTGAAGATAGTAGCTAGGGGGAGATTTTTACCAAACTGCTTATCAATTTGAGACATGAGACGGACAGCAATCAGGGAATGACCGCCAAGGTCAAAGAAGTTGTCTTGAACCCCAATGGGATAGATATTCAGAACTTCTGACCAGATTTGAGCAAGTTGACGTTCTACAGGATCGCGAGGTAGGATAAAATTTCCTTCCAACTTCGCTTCTGGTGCTGGTAACGCTTTACGATCTATCTTCCCATTCGGCGTTAAAGGTAAAGATTCTAAAGCTACAAAAGCAGATGGCATCATGTAAGCTGGCAATTTCTGTTGCACCAACTGCCGTAACTCACTAATGTTCAGAGAGTTGTCTTTGCTTGCTATGTATGCTACTAAACGTTTGTCTCCTGGGTTGTCTTCCCTTGCTAATACTACTGTTTCTTTAACTTGGGGATGTTGATTGAGGGTTGCTTCTATTTCTCCTGTTTCTATTCGGTATCCTCGAACTTTTACTTGATGGTCTATCCTACCTATAAATTCTATATTACCATCTGGTAAGTAGCGGGCTAAATCTCCTGTTTTATATAATTTTGATTTATTCTCAAAAGGATTAGAGATAAATTTTTCGGCTGTGAGTTCTGGGCGGTTGAGGTAACCTCTAGCTAATCCATCTCCGCCTATGTGTAGTTCTCCTGCTACTCCTATTGGCACTGGTTCTAGGTTGGCATCTAAAATATAAACCTGAGTGTTGCTAATAGTGCTACCAATGGGAACTGAACTCTGTTGAGTCAATTTTTTGACTTGGTAGCAGCAACTGAAAGTTGTATTTTCCGTTGGACCATAACCATTAATTAATTGACAATTTGGCAGATCAGATACCACTTTCTCTACATGAGATGGCGATAACACATCTCCTCCTGCCAAAAGTTGAGTTACAGATTTTAATCTTTCTAGTTGTTCGTCTACCATTAACTGGAACAGTGCTGCTGTCAACCATAGAGTTGTCACTTGATTTTTCTCTATGGTTTCTCCTATAGCTGCCACAGAAGGAGTTACGGGAGGCATTACCACTAACTGACTACCATTAAGTAAGCTTCCCCAAATCTCAAAAGTTGAAGCGTCAAATGAGAATGGAGCTAGTTGTAAAAACACTTGGGCAGGAGTAAATTCTACATAGTCAGTTTCTTTGACTAAACGCACCACACCCTGGTGTATTATACTTACTCCTTTAGGTTGACCAGTGGAGCCTGAAGTATACATCACATAAGCTAAATTTTCTGATTTGACCCCAGTCTTTAAATTTTCCTGACTCAGGGAATTGATTATTTCTCCATCTGGCTCTAAACAAACTACCTGAGCTTGATTTTCTGGCAAGGATGCTATTAATGACTCTTGAGTCACTAATACTGACACTCTTGCATCAGCTAGCATATAAGCTAAACGTTCTGATGGATCATTCGGGTCTAGTGGCACATAAGCTCCTCCGGCTTTGAGTATGGAGAGTAAGCCTACTACCATCTCTACTGAGCGCTCTACACATATTCCCACTAGCGTTTCTGGTTTTACTCCCAAATTTTGTAAGTAATGGGCTAGTTGATTGGCTTTAGTATTTAATTGGGAGTAAGTTAAACTTTGCTGTTCAAATACTACTGCTACTGCATCTGGTGTTTTCTCTACTTGCTCTTCAAATAACTGATGGATACATTTATCTCTAGGATAATCTGTTTTGGTGTTGTTCCACTCTACCAATATCTGATGTAACTCTGATGATTTCATTAATGGCAACTGCAATACTCTCTGTTCGGGATTTGCCACCACTGCTTCTAATAGAGTATGGAAATGTCCCATCATCTGGGCTATTGTGCCTGACTCAAAGATATCTGTACTGTAGATACAATAAGCTTCTACACA
>JAAHGR010000187.1 GCA_010672425.1 Symploca sp. SIO2E6 | reverse complement strand
TGTATAATGGGAGTCAGACAAGGGAGACAAGGGGGGAAAGTGGACAAGGGAGAAGAAGAAAAAAGAGGTATTAAAACTCATGAAGATCTCATTATATATCAAAAAGCATTTGATGCAGCTATGACTATTTTTGAATTATCTTGCGCAATTTCTCTCTGTTGAAAGATACTCTCTGACTGACCAAAGAAAGTCGTTCATCTCGATCGGTGTGTGCTAACCTTGCTGAGGCGTGGCGAAAAAGAAGATATCAAGCATCATTTTTAGCTCTCATTAAATGATTGTGTTAGCGAAGCGGCTCCGAAGGAGCTAGCTGAATCTGCTGAAACGCAAGTCTGGCTCAAAGAAAGCGGTAAAGTGTAATTATATATCTTTAGAACAAGGAAGAGAATTATATAGCAGATATAATCAAATTTTAAGTGGACTAGTCAAAATGATTAATGAGCCAGAAAATTGGTTAATTGGTTAAGCTATGTTACAGAATAAATATCTTAAAGACTGGTCAAGAATTGTATCTTATCACTTTCCTCATCTGTCATTACCGGAAGTAGCCGGTTTGGCTAGTTGGAGTTTTGGCATGGTTATGACTGGTTCAAGTAGTCTAACTAGAGTTTCTGAATTGATAGAATAGAGTGAATAGAGAAAAAACTAATACAGTACGAAAAAGGCTAAAAGAATGGTATCAAGATAGTAAGGCAAAGAAAGGTCAAAAAAGGCAAGAGTTAGAGGTGAATAAATGCTTTGCACCTTTACTAAAATGGATTATCAGCTTATGGAATAGTGAGGAAAAATGGCTGCCATTGGCAATAGATACAACTAATATTGGGCAAAACTTTACAGTTCTCTCTCTTCATGTTCTTTATCAAGGTTGTGGGATTCCCGTAGCCTGGAAAATTGTTAAAGGTACGGAAAAAGGCTCTTGGAAGCCTCATTGGCTCTCATCTATTTCAATCTTTATCAAATGCAATACCTGATGATTGGCAAGTCATTGTCTCGGCAGATAGAGGATTGTATGCTGATTGGTTATTTGCCGAAATTTGTGCTTTAAATTGGCATCCTTTCTTGAGAATCAATTATCAAGGAACATATCGAGTCAGAGGTGAAAACGAATGGAAATCTTTAGAGACAATTGTACCTCAGACATCAATGAGTTGGTCAGGTAGGGTTACTTGTTTTAAAACCAACCCTATTGATTGTACTTTATTAGCATGTTGGTCTGAAGGTTACAAAGCTCCTTGGTTAATTATTACCGACTTGGAACCAGAACAAGGAAATGTTCAATGGTACAGTTTTCGCATAGGAATTGAATCGAGTTATAGAGATGTTAAAAGTGATGGTTGGCAGTGGCATAAAACCAGATTAAGAGAACCCGCTAGGGCTGAGAGGATCTGGTTGGCTATGGCAGTAGCCACTCTCACCGACTGTAACAGTTGGTACTAATGAACAGCGACATTTATCAGACAAGTTCAATAATCAAATAATTACCGAAAACTGTGAAAATCAGCAAGTTGAATTAAAGCCCAAAAATCGAACTATATCTTGTTTTTTACAAGGACTAATTAAGATTATTGCCGATTTACTTTGCGGTAAAGGTATTTCCTTAAATGGATTATTTCCTCAATCATATGAGTCTCCTGAATACTTCGTAATATACAATTCCTTCTTTCTTCCTTGTCTACTTTCCCTCCTTGTCCTCCTTGTCTCACCTCTACTAGCATCTTATGTAAAAAACAAACCCCTTGTGAGATCCCCCCATCTCCCCCACCTCTCCATCTCCCCTTAAGTAGGTTGGTCTTAATATTTATCGTTGGGACAAGGCAGAGGGCAGAAGGCTCCAAGGCAGAAGGGAAGAGGATTTTAGTCCCCTTAATATTTGTCAACATACTTTCGTTTATTTATGCCTACCTACTTAAGCGAGCAGTATTGCGGAGCATTCCGTCAGGAAAAATGAAACGTAACGCACTGCAATCTAAATGACAATCAACTCAAAACTCCCGTAAAAAACGGACGAAATAACTCACAACACAGACTCGCCCGATCGCCTTCTAAATGAACCAACCCCATCTTTTGTAACTGATAACCAAGGGATAGTTTGATGTCTATAGGTTTGGAGTTATTGACAATTTCAGTAAAAATAGGCAATAATTCATCGTAGCGTTGCAGGTTCCACCATTGTTGTTGTAAATGTTCTGCATAAAGAGCAGTTGCCCTCTCAGAATTTTCTAAAAGTTCTTCTAGGGTTATAGTCTGTTGCTGCAGGGAATAAAACGCCAACTTCAACCGATAGGGATGTCCGCTTAGAAGCGTAATTAGTTGCTGGATTTGTTGTGCGGTTATCTCTTTTTTGTACCGCTTCGCTAAATCCTGCACTTGAACCTGTGTAAATTCAGGTAAATTGATGACTAACCCAGTATTCAACAGGGAAGGATTAATTGAGGGAGGCATCATCATTTCAGTAGAATGAGCTGTCACCAGGCGCAGTTTGTGCCAAGGATTGCTCTGTCCTATCCTGACTTGAGCTTGCTCAGACCAGGTTCGCAGAAGTTGGAGAAATTCACGAGCAATATCTGGGTAGGCAAAAAGCAGATCGAGTTCATCGATAGCGATTACGAGAGGGCGATTGAGGTCAGCTAAGATCAGATCGTTGAAATAGTCGGTGGCGGTTGATTTGCTACCCAAGGAATTCTGCCAAAAATCGGCTATCCGCTTATGGAGAATTTTAGGCGATGGTGCATTGGAAAATGCTAATTTCTTGCTGATTCTAGCACAGAACCATTGTAGAAAGCGTTCTAAATTCTGTAAAATCTCAGCTTCAGCGAGTTGCAAGCTTAGAGAAACCGTTTGATACCCCAGGGATTTAGCGTAAACAATGATGCGACTCATTAGGGAGGTTTTCCCCATTTGCTTGAGAGCACGGATGTTCAACAGTATACCTGGTTCTTGGATGTTTTGGTAACAAAGGGATTCAATCATGGGACGGTTAATGTAAAAGATAGAATCTGGGGGGAGTTGTCCTCCTGGTGATTTTGGCGGACGAGATGGCAAATTATTCTGTGGTTGATTCATTTTTTTTATTTGGGGGGTATTGTGGCGATCGCCTAGCATATCGAAATGAGAATTGCAGTCATGTTCAAGGGAGGAAAAAGTTTTGGCAGGTGGTATTGGGTTAATTTTGGCTAGGTTATCTTGATGGGAATTGGGGTAGAGATAGTCCTCCTCTGTCAAAGTTAGATTAAAAGCATGGAAGCAGCACTTCAAAGTCCGTTTATCAACTCCTGACGAGCAGGTAAAAACTTTGCTGAGGGTATTGGGAGTTAAACCGGTTTCTTCACTGATAGATTCCAGGGTGTAGCGCTTGGAATGTTGCTCAATCTCTGCCTTGGCTCTTGCCTGATTGAGTTTCTTTAAGCCCTGAATACTTAAGATTACACCCCGCCGACGTGCATAGTTGCTCATTATTGTGAGATTTTTCTATTAAAAACTTGGCAGTTTTGGATATTAAAGTTAATAGACATCTCCAGAAAAGGTTATCAAACCGTTACCATGCCATTTCTAACTCTGCATTTTGAGATATATCTAATGGAAATAAGCAACAGAGTAAGATGCTCCCATGATCATGGACTGTCGCCAAGATAATTGTAAGGAACTACTAGATGAAATGGGAAGTACAATGCTTAAGTTTGTAAGTTTAGAGAAATTCCCAAGTTAAGCAACTTGCGTCGGGGATGGCGGTGATGTTCTTAACTTTTGGAGGGCTGAAATTTAGATTGGGAATAGATTTAAGGGTTTACTGGTGCGAAGTTTTTATCTTTTTTCTTAAAGTTACAAACTTTGGTTGTGCTGACTAAGGAAAACCTCTACCTTGTACTCATAGCTAAATACAAAAGCTAAACAAAACAGACAAAAGAGGTTGTTATGAAACAAAGAGGATAGAGATAAAGTTTGGTGACTAATATTGCCACATCAACCGAACTCAGTTCCCTAATGAACAAATCTCTTGGTGATTCTAACGTCTGCATTGCCATTCTTGATGGAGCAGTTGACCTATCCCATCCATGCTTTGCTGGAGCCAAGATCACTCAGCTTACAACCTTAGTGCCTGCTGTAGCTGATGGAGGTGCTGCCTCTCAACATGGAACTCATGTTGCCAGCATTATCTTTGGTCAACAGGGTAGTTCGGTTCAGGGGATCGCTCCTAATTGTCGTGGGTTAATCCTACCTATTTTCAGTAGTGGGAAAAGAGATCAGATAGCTCCCTGTTCTCAAATTGACCTAGCACGAGCGATTACCCAAGCAGTCCAAGCAGGAGCCAACGTGATTAACATCAGTGGTGGTCAGTTGACGGCTTCTCCTGAATCTGACCAACTACTAGCTAATGCTGTGCGTTTGTGCCAAGAAAAGAATGTTCTCATCGTTGCTGCTGCGGGAAATGATGGTTGCGCATGTCTTCATATTCCTGCCGCTATGGAATCAGTGCTAGCAGTAGGAGCAATGGATGCTCAAGGTAATCCCCTTGATTCTAGTAATTGGGGTAAAACTTACCAAAATCAGGGAATTCTTGCACTGGGTGAAAACATCTTGGGTGCAACTCCTGGAGGAGGAACCACCCTCAGAAGTGGGACTAGCTTTGCGACTCCTGTT
Source organism: Symploca sp. SIO2E6 (assembly GCA_010672425.1). Classification (GTDB taxonomy): domain Bacteria; phylum Cyanobacteriota; class Cyanobacteriia; order Cyanobacteriales; family Coleofasciculaceae; genus Caldora. The sequence continues at coordinate 7,141 of JAAHGR010000187.1, read as the reverse complement.
GTCTCAGGAACTGTGGCTAATTTACTCAGTATTCAATGGCAACGGGGGGAAAAACCCGACCCCCATGGTGTTCGTGAAGCTATTCTCAAAAGTGCTTTGCCTTGTAACGAACAAAAAGCAGATCAAGCTCGCTGTTTAGTTGGCCGTCTTAACTTTTCTGGAGCTTATACCTTAATTACACAAGGAGGAATTAAATCAATGTCCGAGCAAACATTAGAAGAAACTATGGTACAGCCGAGTGAAGTTAACAGCATCGATCAAGAGTTAACTACCAATGAGATTGAAATAGAGTCAACTCAAACCATTGAAGCGATTAACCCCAGTTCACAAGAAACTGTTTCCCAAGTAGCAATGGGTATACAGGAAGCAGAAGCTAAAACATCCCCAGTTATGCCCACCAATATTTCCAATAATACAGTTAACCCCATAATGGGAACTCCCAATAATCAAGCAGTTTCTTCTATTACTCCCTCTGGAGCAGATGGCGGTTGTGGTTGCGGAGGCGGCGGCTCCATGCAGATTGTTTACCCCATTGGCAGACTTGGGATTACTTTCAGCAACGTCTCCCAACGAGATGGCATTCAACAGCTAATGGGTTTAATGACACCACCTACAGAGCAACAACTGCTCGATTACTTCGCAGGCCGTGCTCCTTATCCTACTCCTAGCCCCTGGGTAGCTGAAAATGTCATTTGGACGTTGAACCTGAATGCTACAGCAATATATGCTATATATCCCAGCGATCCTTACGCGAATCATACTTACGAACTATTGCGTGAATTTCTAGAAGACCAGCTTCAGGGGGGGGTAAAGCTCACAACAGTTCCAGGGGTGATTTCGGGTCAGGTGTCTCTGCTTTCGGGTCAATCAGTTCCAGTAATCTCACCATATATTCCGGGTCTAAGCAATTGGAGTCCTCCTCAGCTAGTCCGACAGGTACTTCACGATCGTCCTTCCCAACCCGGACCAGAGCAAGATGTGTATAATGCTCGCAGCAGTGCTATCACTGAGTATTTGCAACGTATTTATTATTCGTTACTTAACCTGGGTATAACTCCACAGGATCGTGCCAAAAACTTCTCAGCAACGAACATTGTACAGGTAGCTCATGCTATCAAGGAATTAATTCCAGAATCAAGTGAACCGAATAAGAAGGAAAAATTGGCACTTGATACAATCACAGTCGAGAAGAGTACCATCTGTCCTCCTAATGCAGATTGCTGGGACATTAAACTCATATTTTTCGATCCTTCGGATCTACGACAAGCAAGGGAAGTTGTGCTATTTACTATCGATGTGAGCAATGTGATGCCTGTTAGCATTGGCGCAGTGAGACATTGGCCTATTTACTAAACCAACTTACTAGGCATTTCATAACAGTTTAAATTGGAGACAACAACGATGAAACTTCCCCATCAAGCACTTCCCGTAGTCAGAGACCGTTCTGAGGCAAGGACTTCAGATAAAGTAGGAGGCATCAACCCATCAGAGAATTTGCTTTTACAATGCAAACAATGTTGTGCATTAGGTTTAAGCAATTGCTCTTCTATTCCTAACTGTGATTGCTCAAAATTAAATTACTTTTAAGGAGGGAAAGCGATGAAACTACCAGTCCAAAACGACCCTGTTATCCGAGATGATCCGACTACTAGAGTAGGTGATACTGCAATAAATTTTGGTACTACAGCCTCTTTTAGTTCTCAAGAAGCCGATTGTCGAATCAACTGTGCCATTCAATTTCCAGATGCGGCTGCTCCCAATGCTATTTTGTGTAGCCAACACTGTCAAAATATATATGACGTGCCAACAATTCTTTAGAGGAAAATAGATGAATCTTCCAATTCAAGCTGAACCAATCTTGAGAAACCTCAGCACGGCAAAAAATTCAGGAAAAATTGGAGCATCAGCTTGTCCCCCCAAGACCGCACCAGGAGAATGTTTTGGTTCTGACGCACCTATACCTGGACGTTTCAACTGTGATGCTTGCTGTGCGTTGCGAGGTGCCATCTTCTGGAGATCTGGGCAAATGTCACATAAATGCGATGATCCGAGACCCACTTCAGCTCCACCAGACTCATTTCCGCTCACCCGTGCAATGGTGTTAGGCAACGGTCTTTAAAATGTAGGTGAAACCTTGATTACTTATCTAATCCTTGCTTCACACATACCGCGAATTAGTAATATGTGTAAAGCACAATCTCAAAATTCAAAAACCAAAATCTACTCTTTGAACTAGGAGAAAAACCATGAAACTTCCCATTCAATCTGAACCCGTCATGCGTAATGTTTCCACTGCTGCTTTTGTTGGTGAAATCGAAGCATCAGGTATTGGTTGTACAGCTTGCTGTGCGGCAGCAAATTTACTACCTTCCCCTCTAAATATAGCTGCTAAGGCAGCATGTACCCATATCGGTGGTTGTGACTGCTAATTCCTTTAGTTACTCCTAATCAGGAGCAATTATTTGACAAATAGTCTCTAACAGGAACGATCGTTTAATCCTTCTGGTCTTGCTGGCGATATTTGTTGTCAATTAACTGGAGGAGAAGCCTGTAGTGCTATCCCTAGTTACAGTTGTGAATCTAGCATTTGCTAACTTTTTGAGTTCACTTTTGAATATGTGAGGGAGGGATTTTCCTGCTTGCACCTCGCATTCATGAAACCTAAAAACAATCAATTCTCAAATCAAGGATCAAGAAAATGAAACTTCCAAGTCAATCTCAACCCGTCATGCGTAATGTTTCCACTGCTGTTTTTGTTGGTGGAATCGAAGCATCAGGTATTGGTTGTACAGCTTGCTGTGCGGCAGCAAATTTACTACCTTCCCCTCTAAATATAGCTGCTAAGGCAGCATGTACCCATATCGGTGGTTGTGACTGCTAATTCCTTTAATTACTCCTAATCAGGAGCGATCATTTGCTCAACAGTCTCTAACAACAACGATCATTTAGCTATTAATTAAGAATGATCATTTCAATCTATTGGCATTCATAACTATTATATTAACGAAAATGAATGCCTTTCCTTCTTTAAAATAGAGGCTAAAATGCTAATTACCAAAACAGATATTCAAGCCTATATAAACTTTATAAAAAAAGCCCTAGGCCAGAAAAGAGGGTATAAAATAAATCAGAGACAGGAAATAATTCAACAATTTTATGCAGCAGGTTTTACTGATTTAGCAAGTTTATTGGATACTCTACAACATTTACTTGAGGCAGGGAAAAGTCCTAATATTTTTCCCCTTGAAGACCTTAAAAAAATGTTAGCTTATTCACCAGAGAAGAACGATCAATCAAATGTCCAAGAGGAATACCAAAGATTACAAGACAGCTTAGTTATTGTACCTGAAGACTTCAAACAAACTGTCTTTGTCATTAATGATATAACGACAAAATTTTTCTATAAATATCCTGGCACTGTTGTTTGGGAAGAGTTGATAGCTTCATGGAAGGAACGGTTAAAAGATTTTGTGTCTAAATTTTCTATATAGTTGAGTCCAAATTTATTATTCAAAAGGTAAATATCTCGTGAGTAATTCTAACTTCTTAATTTTGAGCTGTGACGGTGGTGGTATTCGGGGTTTAATCACCGCAATGATTCTACAAGAGCTGGATAAAAAAGTACCTTTTCTAAATAAGATAGATCTCTTTTCAGGAACTTCTACCGGTGGAATCATTGCTTTAGGATTAGCAAGTGGTGTTCCCATATCAACGCTAGTTAATATATATGGCAATCCTGGTAATTGTTCTCAGATATTTAACCCCTATGACCCTCAATTGAATAAGGCTCTAAGTTTCTTGGAAAAGTTCATTAGAGAGTTAGATAAGAGTAAAGAATTTGCAGGAATTGCAGAGATTCTAGGAATTATAGATAAACTTTTGTATGTCAAATATGACAACACTGGCTTAAAAGCTGTTTTGGAGCATAATCTAACATCACCTTCAAAATCCTTAGCAAAATTAGACCGTAAAGTTTTAGTGACCACATTTCAGCTAGACAATACTGCCGATCCAAAGAACCAGTCATGGAGACCACTTACACTTGATAATCTCCCAAACAATCTATTTGATAGCCAAGATACATCAATTTTAGATGCGGCTCTTTGTACCAGTGCTGCGCCCACCTATTTCCCTCCTTATCAGCATCCAAGCTATGGACTCTGTATTGATGGTGGTGTCTTTGCTAACAACCCTAGTACATTAGCTTTGGCAAGGGTTCTGGGTTCAGGCATTCTTGGAGAACGGAAGATCCAAAACATTAGAATGTTATCTATTGGTACAGGAATAGCTCAGAACTATCTTCCCCCTAGTTATCAACCCCATGGCCCCCTCAGATATGGTCCAACAACATGGTTTTGGCCAGAGGCTGTAGGTCATACCCCTGGAATTCCATTACTTTCAATCCTCATGGATGGTTCCTCAATTATCGATGATTTTCAGGCAGAAATGCTCTTAGGAGAGCAACAATATCAGAGAATAAATGTTCAACTTCAAGAAAATATTCCTCTTGATGGTTGTTCTAAGATTGGGAAGATGCAAAGGCTAGTAAATGATTACGTTGCTTCTCCGGAATGGAAGAAAAAAATAGAATGGGTTCAAAGCAATTTACTCTAAAAGCCTTTTTTAAGGCAATATTGCCTGCTTTTCTAAGGCAAAAAGCATTGTTATCCAAGGCTTTCGAGAATTCTGAGGAATAAACCTCCCGGAAACATAGATAGAGCCATACTATAATAATTTGGAGATTAACTATGTCTAAAAATCGTCTACTAATTGTGTTTGGTGGTACAGATGAACATGAATATCAAACAATTTTCCCTAGCGATCGAGTTAGTGAAGTTGATATCCTCCAGTTTAACTTTGTCAACTGGTATCCTAATATTTGGTGTAATCAGGATCGATATTTATGGCGCGAGCATGTCCGGGGTCCTTGGGAGTACGGTTCATCTATCAAGGCAAAGGCGATTCTAGATTCCCTCAAATGGGCAGCAAACAAGCTGTGGGATGACTTTACTTGGTTCAATGTTAATGTAACGGGGCTTTCTGCAAAAGATGTTCGCGGGCTAACAGAAATTTCACAAACCATTATCGAAGCCTGCATCAAGAATTGGAATAACCCACCCTTTGACCAATATGAGGATATCTTTGTGGTCGCACACAGCCGAGGCTGCCTTTTGGGTATCAGCAATTTGCCTGGACTTCACCAAAAATTTGGCGACAAGTTAAAGCGGGTTGTCCTACTAGATCCTGTTTCCATGAGGGTTGGTGGGGACAATCCTCTTTCTGAGAACGCCGAAACCTTTCACCAAATGGTAAATTCTGTAGACACAATGGAGTATCACATTGTAATCAGAACTCAAAATGACTATCCCTTTGCCTCATACGCAGGAGAGTTGGTTGGAATCAATTCTACAGCAGACCTTGGACTAGCATATCATCGGAAATTTGCCGACACAGAAAAGATTAATATGAAGAATGTTTATATCCAAGTTGCCGATATGGGGCATAGTGGTATGCTGACTGAAAAATTCCGGGTAGGTTTTCCACATTATCTGAATATAATCTCCCAAGCCGCGTGGAATACAGTTTGTGTGGGCAAAGATGAGATGCTTGTTACGAAACCAACGGATCAATCTCTCCAAGTAAAGAATTATCTTAATGGGAAAATTTATGCTGACGGATGGAACGGCAATGATTGGGACAAGGAAATTCGCGATGAGATCATAAAGATTCCTCCCCACGCTTCCAAGGCAGTGCGAGACGAGGATTACCGATTTCAAATAGGTCGCTATGTAGCATGGTTGCAATGTTATACGCGGAGACTAGAGCAAAACGCTTAATTGGCCTCGTAAGTTTTATTGGAAAAATTTAATCCGAACCCTCCCCAGACTCTACAACCTAAGCATAATCTTGACTCAACTGTTCAACTGCTGCCAATACCTGTTGTCGTAAATCTCCCTCTTGCCATTGCTGATGACTTCCTATCCACGAACCTCCTGTTGACTTCAACCTCACCTCTGTTGTTGCTCCTGCTGATAAGTAAGTATCAATATATTGGCTCACCCTCATAAAACCTACATCCAACCAGCGATCGCTCTCCCAAGGATCGTGACCTGACAGGGGGTGAGGGAAAAAAAGTGTGGGGAGTGTGGGGAGTGTGGGAGGTGTGGGGAGATAGAGGTATAGTAATTTCAAGGTTTTAGCTAAAACAAAGAATGCCATTCAGCTATAAATCCCACCTCATATTTCGTTATCTTTGTGTCCTTTGTGCCTTTGTGGTTTATTTTCCATAAACTTCTACTCTCTATCTCCAAGATTTCATCTTCAAGTCCGCCTTGCTTAAAGATCGAGAGCTAAACCTGATCTGGATCAAGAATTGTCTTATTGCATCAATAACTACTCGGATTTGTCACCTATATCTGAATCCTTGTACCAATAGCACAGTATGGCCTGTGACAATTAATTCAGTTTCAATATATATGCGGGCACATTTTCCCATTGTAAAATCATAGCAAAAAATAAGAACAAGATCAACTCCGTTCTAGATCCCTTGCTCCTTGAGTGCGAGATATTTGTCTCTCCAGACACTTTTTCGACGTATAGTAAGACCTTGTTGCCAATTCCCCATTCCCAAATGAAGCAACAAAACTCTAGCGTCATAGTTTCTCAAGAGAGAAAGTGCGATCGCCAATTATCTCAAAAATCCCCAAACTCCTGAGTATTTATGCTGAGATACAGCGCTTTGCTCTGTAATGAAGTACACCAGATCAAAGTCCCCCGTGGGATAAAAAGCGTTTAGCATCCTCTGGCTTCCCCCTTTCAAAGGGGGACGGGAGGGGGATTCAAGGGGGATGCGAGGGGGATAAACAATGTACCCCATAGCAGAGCAAACTGCTATATTTCGGGAAGATTTGCTCATTGCGATCGCGGAGTTGTCTCCAAAGATCGAGACAAGCACCTAGAAAACGATCGTGTCAAAGGAAATTTCCGCAACCATGCCCTCAGACGTTAGCTTTAACCGCACCAAAGTTACCCCTCCATATTCCTCGTATGCCACGCCTTCTTCGGGTAGACCCTCCTGAGAATACGTTTCAACATTGACTTCCCTATCGAGCCGAGATTGGCTGAAGTCAATGACCCCCTC
>JAAHGR010000186.1 GCA_010672425.1 Symploca sp. SIO2E6 | reverse complement strand
AATCCTTTGGTTTACTGACAGCGAGTTGCGCCATATCTTTCAACTGAGTGGTCCGCGCTTTGACTTGCAAGCCGAACAGTGGCAAACTTCACCCAGTAATCAACTTGTGTTTATTGGGCGCAATCTGGATGCAGAGAACCTGCGGCAGAACCTGAAGCATTGTCTGGCCTAATCGGAGTCTTTCAATTGATCCCCCTTAACAAGGAAGAGTGTACTTCATTACAGCGCTTTGCGCTGTATGCAGTAAGCGACCCGTTACTCTTAACTCATTACTCATTACTCATTACTCATTACTCATTACTCATTACTCTTGAGAAACTATTTTAGATTTTAGATTTTAGATTTTAGATTTATTTAGATTTTGGATTAAAGAATTGAATCAACACAAGCCTAAGGCTCCAAGGCAGAGGGCTCCAAGGCTCCAAGGCTCTAAGGGAAGTTGACTTGTTTCTCGTTTTCTTTTTGGGGCGGAAGTCTCTCTACTGCTCATTACTCATTACTCATTACTCATTACTCATTACTCATTACTCATTACTTATTCAGCAGACCCTATATATCCTCGATACAGCGATTCCCGCTGTAACGAGGTACGGTAAGAAAAATCCCCCTAAATCCCCCTTAGAAAGGGGGACTTTTACTGCCCCCCTTTCCAAGGGGGGTTGGGGGGATAAAGGTGTGCCACATAACAGCGAAAACTGCTATATCCTCGATATCGTCGGTTTCGTCCTCTTCAGAGAGCTTGATGCATTACCTAAAATTCGCTGGCGATCGCTCGGCTCGGTAATCCCATACAAATCCAACACCTTTTCGTCAATTTCTGCATCGATCTCGGCAACTTCATCGAGCAGGGTTTGAATCTCACTGCGACGTTGTTGTTCAGTCGCAAAAAAGGTGTTGAGGTCGTTGGCTTCAGTGGGCAGAGTAACCTGGTTTTTAATTTCGTCCCAGGTTTTGCCTTTCCATTGGGGCAGTTTTAAGTAACCGAGGAGATAGCGGCGAATGTTGTCATCTTCAACGACAAGCCAGAGTTTGTTATGCCGTAATACAACACTTGTGGGATAGCGATTGGGTATATAGACATTGCTGCTAATCGAAACTTGCAAATCGCAGCGATCGGGAATGGTAAATAGACCTGCGGCTTTGGCATCAAATAAAGTCAATGTTGAAAAGTTGGGGTTGCTTTGTTGAACTTCGGCTAAAAGGCGATCGTAGGGAATCTCAATCAGAGTATTGTCATCGCGCTGTTTACGAATGATGTAACCCTGCTCTCGAAACTCATTCAATTGTGTATTTTTTGAGAGGATGCGATCGACTTTTTCAACCAACTCTGCTTGAGTTTCAGCATCAGCAGGGAAAATGGGCAATTGCCGAAAATAAGCAGGATTGATTGTTACTGGATCATTTCTTCTCCGATACCAGAAATTCAAGATTGATGAGTTGAAGAGTGCCAAAAGATATTTCAAGTCATAATTTGGATCGGAGGAAATAATTACGTTATAGTTCTCCCTTGCATAAAATTCTTGGTTATCATAAGCAGCAACTAAACGGCGTTTCAGTGAGCGGTTGCGGAATCTTATAACAATCATTTTGGGCTGTTCAAAGTATCTTAATTCACGAGCACGCCACAGCCAATTTCCATAATGGATATAGTTTTTCAACCTGCCCCAATGCAAGGAATATCGCCCGATATAACTATTACTATCAAGCAAAGGCTTCCAGTCTAAATTACTTGGTGGAACGTTACGACGGTTTCTAATATGGTTACTTGTTTTCTTCTGCTCCTTTCCCTTATAAGGAATAATCCCTTGATTACTTTCCGTTACGTCTTCTAATCTTAATATTCTTGTATTGTCCTCATTTCCGTTGGTCAAAATACGACAAGCATTTTCGATTGACTGCATAAGCGAGTCATAGCGGATATCAATTTCCCATCTTGGACTATCTATCCAGCGAGATTGCTCCTGTAGGATAGTTTCCTCCCAATCTCTATCTATAAGCTTGTCGAGGGTATCGCGCAGTCCTAGAATATTAATCTGAGGCTGTTGTTCTCTGCGCCTCTCTTCATCACTATCTTTCGTTATAAATATCAATACACAATCCACAGTTGCATCTGACCAAATTCCTTGGGGTAAATCTACAATTTGCTCAATTCGTCCTGATTCTAGTAACTCCTTACGTAAAGCAGAAGTATTAGTGCCCATCAAATAAGTATTAGGTGTAATGAAGCCAAGTTTTCCTCCAGTTGCTAAAAACTCAACTCCAAGCTTGAGGAAGAAAACATAAGTGTCAGGTTGACCAAAGAATACGTCAGGGTAATCCGATCTCAGCACAACTTTATATTCGTCGCTCAAACTCGCACCATAAGGCGGATTAGCTACGACAAAAGCAAAGCCATTGGCATAGGGTGTATTGGGCGATCGACTTTTAATTTGATCCACCTGATCGCTTTCTTCTGCAATCAGCGTATTAAACATCAGAGAACGGTAAGTTCCCGTGGGTCGCGCCAGGGCATCTACGTTATAAATATGGAAGCGTTGAATTTTAGGGCGTTGTCCCTTGTCATGTGCCAGCTTGACCAGATCTAAGACCTGAATCAGCAAATTGACTTCGGATAAGTAGCAGGCAAACGGATTGAGATCAAACCCATAAAGATTATTTTGCACTCGATCCAGTACAGATGCCGGATCGTCAATTTGGTTGGTATTGCCTTTATAAGTTTCGACTAATCGTTTGGCGGCTGCCACTAAAAACGAACCGCTGCCACAGGCTGGATCAATCAGGCGTTTTTTAGCTCCGATAATGCCTACACCAGTCCGATAGTCCACCTCATCCAGAATATAATTCACAATTTCTGGAGGGGTGTAATATTGTCCCTTTTCCTTCTTCTCCTTACGATTCACGTAGGTACTGTATACCGTTCCCACAATATCGGAATCTACCCCTGCAAAGTTAAAGCGGCTGAGTTGGTGCAGCGTCATCACCAACTGCTGTTGATCCAACAAAAACCAGTTGAATAACTCTCGTCCTGTAAAAAAGTGGGCATAGATATTTTGAGCATTGTTGTATGCCATATCTAACAACGGACTGTAGGGATTGCCCGTTGCAAATACCCAGTAACGTTCAATATTTTCTTGCCAATTCTTCACTCCACCATCCGACACAAACCGATGGGGGAAAACGCCTTTATCCTCACAGACTCGAATTAATAACAGTCGGATGAAAACGACATATGCTGCTTGCATAGCAAATTCATCCTGCCGTTGAGCTTCTTCTAACCCTCCCAACATGGTTTCCTGTACCAAAGCAGTCCAAACGGTGTAGTCATCATGCACCCGAATGTCTAGCTGATAGGTTTGTCGGAGGGTTGCCTGTCGCTGACGCCAGGTAAACACCTTCTCAACGTAAGGCTTGAGAGCATCATTGAGTGGAGTATATCCTCCCTCTAACGTTGATGGAGCCTTGGGCGGTTTTGCCTGATTCGTATATTTCCGCTGAAATGCCTGAGTCAAAATTGCCAGCATTTCAGTAAATAGCTCTTTGGGACTGATGTAAGCTCTGGTATACTGTTCCAATCGTGAGAAGATTGCTTCGATCGCGGCTCGATCATCAGAACTCAAATCAACCAAGTTCTGAATCAGATTCAGGCTCGTTAAAACCCGCTCTCGTAATCGCTGAATTTCTTGAGTTGCTGTCTCTACGGCATCATCAGTCATCCGGTTTGCCTTATCCTGATAGTCGGCATAGCGAGTTAAATGATTCGTCAGCAATCGCCTCGCATTGCGCTGAAGTTCTAACACAAGCGACTGTAACGCTTCCACCAATACAGGCTCATTGTCACTGCCATTTCCTAGAGGCAATGCCTGCCGTTGCCACGCTTCTTCATCGAGTGCCAGATCTGCTTCTAATCGTTGCAGACTGGTGAATACTTCTTTACGAAATAGATCAAATAAATTATGGAGTGCCTGGTTTGTTCCATCCGATAAGGTTGATGCTCCTCCCTGATTCCATTCCTGAATCGCTGTTGGAATATCAAGATCAATAAGGCGTTGGGGGTTATTAGGATCATCAAATCCCCATGCTGTTAACTGCTTTCCATTCAGCAGCCAGCCCAAACGCACACCTTTCATGTAGCCTCTGAGCTGAGAGAGATGGCTGTTGGGATCACTTAAATTAAGAGTCAGTGACACAGATGTACTCTTGTCCTCAACAATGAAGCACGTCCCATACACGGGATCAGTGGGGGCAAAGTCAGGGCGATTGCCCAAATGTTGCTGGTTATAAACCCGCTCCCCAGCCTCAAAGCCCAATAAGCTTAACAAGAGACTGGCGATCGCAGTATCAACAATCGATGCCTCGTCTCCACTCCGTTGAGCATCCGAGCGATTCAGATAACTCAGAAAATCAGCACCACGAAAACTTCTTTGGGTAAAAATGCCAAAGAAAGCAGTCAAAAATTCGTCAAAGTTCATCGGATGAGTCATAGCCTGTCAATTATAACCAGGCATGTTGTACATAGTCATGCTAGAATGGGTGTGACTACAATTATGAATAGTACTGGAATACTTGATCCAAAATTTGCAATGAGCCTCACTCTATACAACACATTGACTCGCCAAAAAGAGCCGTTCACAACGATTGAACCCGGTAAAGTCACCATGTATTGTTGTGGGGTAACAGTATACGACTACTGCCATTTAGGTCATGCCCGGTCCTATATCGGCTGGGATGTAATGCGGCGTTATTTACAATGGCGGGGTTATCAAGTACGGTATGTGCAGAACTTTACCGATATTGATGACAAAATTTTGAATCGGGCTAGAGTTGAAGGCAGCTCGATGCAAGAAATTGCCGATCGCTACATCAAGGCATATTTTGAGGATATTCGGCGGTTGAACGTCATGGACGCTGATGAGTATCCCCGTGTTACCCAACATATCCCAGCGATTGTTCATCTCATCCAAGCACTGGAAACGAAAGGCTATGCTTATGCAGTGGATGGCGATGTTTACTATAATGTGCAGCAGTTTTCCGAGTATGGCAAACTCTCTGGACGAAAAAGAGAGCAGATGCAAGCTGGGGCAGGTGGACGGATTGCTGCAGATGAATCAGAGAGCAAAAAACAAGACCCTTTTGATTTTGCCCTGTGGAAAGCTGCCAAACCAGGAGAGCCTGCTTGGGATTCTCTTTGGGGCAAAGGACGACCTGGGTGGCATATTGAATGCTCGGCAATGATTCGTGCCCGATTGGGTGAGACGATTGATATTCATGGCGGTGGGGGCGATTTGGTGTTTCCTCACCATGAAAATGAAATCGCTCAATCAGAAGTGCTAACAGGTCAACCCTTGGCTCGATACTGGCTACACAACGGCATGGTAACAGTGAATGGGGAGAAGATGTCTAAATCCTTAGGAAACTTTACCACCATTCGAGATTTGTTAGACGGTAAATGGTCAAAGTATCCGCAGCCGCTCGATCCAATGGTTATCAGGTTATTTGTTTTGCAAGCTCATTATCGTAAGCCTTTAGATTTTACTGAATCAGCCATTACTGCCGCTGTTCATGGCTGGCAAACTATCAAAGATGCCCTGAGTTTAGACTTGGCTAAATGCAATCTATCGCCAGAAGCTGCGACTCTTGATGAATTGGACTCACAAGCTATCGCCCGTTTTCAAGGGGCAATGGATTCTGACTTTAATACAGCGGCGGGATTAGCGGTGTTGTTTGAGTTGGCGAAATCCCTAAAACGAGAGTTTAATCAGCGTTGCTATCAAAAATCTCAGGAACTTGAGGATGGGCAGTTACGTGCTTTATCCCAGACGTTGGCGCAGCTTGCGGTCGTGTTTGGTTTAGAGGTTCAAGCCGAAACCTTACCGGTTCCAGAGATTGATGTAAATTGGATTGAATCGCTACTGCAACAACGGCAGCAAGCACGCCAAGAAAAACGCTATGCTGAGAGCGATCGCATCCGCAATGAATTGCAAGCAGCTGGTATTACCTTGATGGATCAGCCCGATGGACAAACCAGTTGGCATCGTTCTTGAGGAGGTAACAAGCATGATCTTACAGTCCATCCTGGAGTTAAGTGCTAAAGAAACGTTGTTGGATTATGTGACGGCAATCGCCTGGTCGCCTATCGGTAATATGCTCGCGGCAGCTTCGGGGGCAGGAGCAGAACCTCGTTGGCAAATCATCAATTTTGAGTTTGAAACGGAACCGAATGAACCCAAGAACTATACCTATCCGTTTCTACGGAATTTGTCTTAATTGAACCGAATGCCGATGGCATGATTCGCAGTAGCGTGTTTCCAGGGCTGTGGCTGAACGTATCAGCCTTATTAGAGAGCAGAATGATTGAGGTGCTGAATGGGCTGCAAGTTGGGATTGCTGACCCAATACATCAAGCATTTGTGCAGGACTTGGCGGGGCGATCGCACTCCTGAATAGTCTATTCCCTGCTGCTGCAAATTTTCCAGCGCTTTGAGATCAGCCACCAGCAACAGCAGGTGATCGCCCTCACCCATAGTGCGATCGCCCTCAACCATCAGCAGCTATAGCATTGGAAGAAGCATCGCCCAAATCCAGCAAACCCACACTAATCATCCCTAACTCTACCAATTCTGAGCTTGAATCTTTTGCACAAGTGCCTGTGTGATTGGGTGTGAGGATAGTTCTTGTGTGCGATCGCTCTCCACCACCTGCTGAATCAGGGTGTAGAAGTCATTCCAAACCCTTTGCACGTAGAAATGATCTTTTGGAGGAAACTTCGTCCAAGTTTCTAAAGTTTCCAGGTACAGCGGTTCCGCCTCGCTGTAGCGTGTTGTAGTGAGGTAAAGACCTGCTAGGCTGACACGAGTATGAATTGTATCAGGATGTTTTCTACCTAAAATCTGTTGACACATTCTTAAAGCTTGCAGGAACAGAAATTCTGCTTCAGAATAGCGTTTCCAATAAGCGTAAAGTGCTGCTAAATTCTTAAAACTATCAGCAATGACACGATGATTCTCACCGAATATTTTTTGCCGTAACTGCAATGCCTGTTGGTGGAGTAGTTCAGCTTCACTGTACCGCTCCTGATCACCATAAAGTAATGCTAAATGATTTAGGCTTGTAGCAATATCTGGATGCATCTCATTGAAAAGCTGCCGTCGCATCTGTAAGGACTGTTGATAACGCAACTCTGCCTCACTGTATCGCTTTTGAATGCGGTAAAGATCTGCCAAATTGCTAAGACCAGTTGCAATATGAGGATGTATTTCACCTACAGATTGCCTCAGCATTTGAAGCGCTTTTTCATAGAAGTACTCTGCTTCGTTGTAGCGTCCCTGAAGCACATACAATGCTGCTAGATTGTTGAGACTTGCGGCAATGTGGAGGGCAGTAATGTGAATTTGGGAATGTAAGCCATCTGAAGGAGTTAGTTCCAGTTCTAAGTTCTGACGTAGTTTGTCCAAAAACTTCAACCGCAACTCCATTGCTCTTCGATGAAATTGTTCTGCTTTATCATAATGTCCCTGAGCATGATAGATTTCAGCTAAATTATTCAAACTGACAGCAGTAGTAAGATTTCCTTTGCCCAGTTCGGTTTCACTGACTTGAAGCGATTGCTTTAACCATTGCTCTGCCTCCTGCCAACGATTTTGTGCCCATGCTATCCAAGCTAATCCAGTCATTGACCAGACTTTGTCCTCGTCGTCTAGCAAATATGTCAGCTTTTCTGCTACCGCCTCTATATGTGGCAGAGCATCTTCCACCCGTGAAATCACGTCTAACGTTGCTTCATCAGGAATCGTTTTCGCTATTGCCGTTAGTACTTTGGCAAAGTTTTGCTGCAAGGTTTTAGCCCCGTCACTCAATTCTGTCTCTAACTTAACGACAAAGAATTCACGCATGAGTTGGTGCAGTTGGTAGCGTTCCTGTCCCACTCGTGACAGTAAACTACGCCCTATCAGTTGCTTATCCCGACAATCTTCGAGGTCTTCTTCGTCCCAGTCGGGTAAACACTGCTGTACTAGCTGCCAGGGAATTGGAGCCAATGCAAACACACTCAGCAATCCACACAGCCACCGCGCCTCGTTTGGTAAATCTTCTTCCTCCCAGGTCAACTGAAACGCCGCAGCAACCCCAAGCCTGGCTGTCATTGTCTGAATCTTGTCCTCGGTTTGCAGCAAAGCCCGCGCCTTTAACTTTTTCGCCTCCAGCCGCTCCAGCATTTGTGCCAACCTTAAATCTGGCTTCCGCGCCAAGTATCGCCCTACCAACTCCAAGCCCAGCGGCAACCGCCCCAACCACTCACACAGCCGTTTAGCATTCTCAAGCTGCGAGTCAATTCGCTCTGCATCATCCACTAATACTCGCAGTAGCTCTAGCGCTGCCTCCTCTGTCAATACCTCTAGCTCTAGCCGTTGTGCAGAGGTATCCAGCTTGAGTCGGGTCGTCATCAACACCTGAAAGCGCGGGTCAAGCTGCTCCAAATAGGGCTTCACGTTGGCATAATCTGTGACATCATCCAGCACAATCAAAATTGGCTCACCCCGCCACCGTCCACACACCCACTTCACCTGTTGCGACACAGTTTTAATGTCTTCTGGTGGTTGGGGCAACCCCAACTGATTGCGGGCAAACTCCAAAATTCCAATACCAACATTTTGCGATCGCGCCTGTACCCAGCAAATTCCACCTGAATAAGCATTCTCGCGCAGCTTGCCATAGGCATACTGCAACGCTAACTCCGTTTTGCCCACCCCACCCATGCCAGACACCGATGTAATTGCTACGGTTGTTGTCTGCTGCAATTTTTCATGCACAGCTTCCAGCGCTTCGTCTCGCCCGACGAATTTGACTACCCCACTCAGCGGCAAGTTACTGGGAGTTCCCACGGGTTTTGAGGCATAAGCCTTCAATATCGTATTCAACGCCGCTTCTACCAGATTGGGATCGCTGACGTGTAAATGCTCACCAATGTACGCCCGTCCTCCTTCTACCAACACCTGATAGCCTCTAGCATCTCCCTGATTGATTTGTACTGCCTTTTGCGTCAACGCAGTTTTCAGCGTGACATCAGACTTGATCGCATCTTTCAGGTAGGTGATTAGGTCATTCAGTCCTGCTGACGGTGCCGCTTGCAGTTTTTCCGCCAAAGTCTGACACAGTTGCTCAATTAGAAGGTCAGCCATAGGATGATCTTGCTAGAAAAGGGTTGAATTGGTAGAAGCGTAGATTCAACAGTAGGGCTATGAGTCAACGACAAAAACTCTTACTCCCATGCTCTGACCCTATAAGAACGAAAATATTGATTCAGGACTCAAACAGCTTGTCGTGAATGTGAATCTCGCCAATATACGGCTGTCCACCTGTCACCTTGGTCTGCCACCCTTTTGCGTTAGACCCAATAATGTTCTGCGTCATTGAACTGTTGTCTTCAATTTGCGTCAGTTCAAAGTGAAGCTCATCGGCTAATTTTTTCACTTCTTGAGTAAAGTCAGAATTCTCATCTTTCCAGAATGAATACAGATAATTCCTCAGCTTCTGCATATCCTCTGGTTTTTCCTGCGCCGCTCCTTCCAATACAGCTACTGCGGTTGTATTGCCCCTGATCCGATTCCAGACAACGGTTCCTAGCTGCATCACCTTTTGGGAGAGGGCAGTGGATAGGGTTTTGCCCAGTTCACCCGCACCGCCTTCTACAAACTTATCCAGGGCAATTTTGGCGATCGCCTGCGCGGCTGCCAGAGTAATCAAGTCCATTGCAGAAACCCCACTGAGTTACTGTTTCAGTTCTACACGACCTGCTCCGTAATATCCGCATATTTTCATAATTTAGTTTGTCGTAAATGCAGGCTGGTAGGGTGGGCAATGCCCACCCTACAAAATGGGTTTTCTAAAAACTCCAACTTCTTGAAGATCGCTCAAGCCATCCTGCTCAACTGACTGATTCACGCTTTAACAGAACTGGTTCACTCAAAAATCGCCAAAATACCCATTCCAAGCCTCCAATAAAACTTCTTGATTTTGTTGCACTGTTACCTGCAACTTCCGCAATTCCTTAATACAGCAGCTGGATTAGCGGTGTTGTTTGAGTTGGTTGATCTTCAACTAGTAGAATTCTCATTAACAATCTAGGGACTTTGGCTCTCTAGTATATAGGGTGATAAGCTGAGGTTATCATTAAAAGCGCAAGCCGCCTCTTTATTCCATAGTTGTAATTCGGTCTTATACTAAATCCGGTTTCTATACCCCCCTAATGTGCCATGTTGTAGAGACGTTGCATGCAACGTCTCTACAGGGTTTTGCCGTTTGTTAAAAACGGGGGTGATTAACCCGGATTTGGT
Source organism: Symploca sp. SIO2E6 (assembly GCA_010672425.1). Taxonomy (GTDB): domain Bacteria; phylum Cyanobacteriota; class Cyanobacteriia; order Cyanobacteriales; family Coleofasciculaceae; genus Caldora. Next base: position 1,480 of record JAAHGR010000186.1, on the reverse strand, counting down.
ATTATTTAGACTTGAACAACCTGTGAAGTTTGAGTTTTAGAGCGATCGTTTGATTGGAGTGCCTAAAATTGAGTTAGTATTTACTGCTGTGCAATCTGATTATTCTTTATAAACTTATGACCACATTTGAGCAAGCCCTCGATATGGCAGATGAACTGCCCCTGGAGCAACAAGAACTCTTGATTGACATCTTGAAACGCCGTACTACAGCCAGCCATCGCCAAGAATTGGCAAGAACCTCACAAGAAGCCCTGGCTGAGTTTCGATCAGGTATCCTCAAACCACAAACCGCCAGTGAAGCGATCGCTGAATTGCAAGAATACTTAGATACCCCTGAGAATGAATGAGAAATGAGAAAGCTTGTTCTGACCTCTCGATTTAAACGATCGCTACGGAAATTTGTAAAAAATGATAAGCGATTAAGACTACAAATAGAGGAAACCCTTAGGCAAATGGAAGTTGATCTATTTGCTTCAAACTTATCCACTCATCGACTGAAAGGAGAATTTGAAGGTCTACGAGCCTGTTCCTGTGGCTACGACTGTCGTGTCATTTTTTCTCTTGAGAAAGATTCAATTACAAACGAAGAAATCGTAGTTCTCTTGAACATTGGTTCACATGATGCAGTGTATTGAGTACTGTGATAGCCTAACTCAATTTACTTCAAATCTGTGATTAAGGGTGTCCCTATTGAAGAAAATATCCGTATTTCTGACGAATTGCTTCCTCAGCGCATTGCCCAAATTGACAAGAAGCACGTAGCAACAATAATTGCGACTCCCTTTGCTATCTCTATTGCACAACAAGGTATGGATAAGTTCTGTCAGCCTTTTAATTCACAACCTTAAATTCCTATCGCCACAAAAGCTGACCAATAATAGGGATTAGCAAAGGGTAATGGTTGACGATTGGGGTGTAGGCTAGCAGCTAAAGCCTGTTGAAATTTCTTGCGATCGCGTTTCGGTGAGTTGATGAATGCTTGCTCGACTAAGTGCTGGAATTGGGAATGATTTTGGATTCTTGCCCATTTTTTTGAGGTTAATGTCCTTAACCATTGTTGAGCTTGATTGAGAGCGATCGCTACATCTCCTGTTTTGATTTGCGGTAGTCGCTTGAGGTAGTGGTAAAATCTTACCATTAATAATGTTGTAGCGATCGGATCGACTGTCCAAAGAGTACTGACAATACTCAGACTACCTGCATACAAAAAGCCACTAGGCAAACCAATATATTCATCGCTGATACTCTGGGGATCTGTCATGCCACTTTCACAAGCAGAAAAGGTGACGAGGCGACATTGGTTGAGATAAAGTTTTTCAAACACTTCACCCAATGTTAGGTTAGCCTCTTCTCCTAATAAAGGAAAATTGCGATCGCCTTCGTTTCAATCCCGTTGCCAGGATTCATCAGGCTGAAAGTCCCCAAGCGAAAGCACTACCCAAAATCTAAACCAACAAATTATTAGTATAAAGTACAACTC
>JAAHGR010000185.1 GCA_010672425.1 Symploca sp. SIO2E6 | reverse complement strand
TTTCGCCTCAGCAATTAAACTACCCTTCAGCGGGAACTGTAGGGGCGTATTAGGTACACCCAGTACAAAACTAGTGCAATATTTTTGTATCCATAGGCTCAAACACCTTGCACTTTCACCTGGAAATCCAAACATGAACTCATTACTCTTGAGAAACTATTTTAGATTTTAGATTTTAGATTTTAGATTTATTTAGATTTTAGATTAAAGAATTGAATCAACACAAGCCTAAAGCTCCGAGGCAGAAGGCTCCAAGGCTCCAAGGCTCTAAGGGAAGCTGACTTGTTTCTCTTATTCTTTTTGGGGCGGAAGTCCCTAAAGATGCTCATTACTCTTGAGAAAAAAGGCTCCAAGGCAGAGGGCAGAAGGCAGAAGGTTTTAAGGGAAACTGACTTGTTTCTCGTTTTCTTTTTGGGGCGGATGTCCCTAAAGATGCTCATTACTCATTATTCATTACTTCAAAGTCCAAGTCAATCGACTTATGCCGCAAACCCCAATTAGGGATTACCTGAGATAACAAAGCATCCAACAGCAACGAGGAAACCCCCAACAGCAGTGATTAAAATGCCGATCAATGTCCAAATTTGGGCTTTGGATGACCCTTTTAGTTCCTTCACATCCGTTTCTATCGAGTCTAGCCTTGTTTCTACTTTAGTTTGGCTTTTCTCAACGTTACTCAGACGTTCATTAATCTTGTCGAATTCAGCCTTAGTCTCTTTTTGAAAGGTGTCGAACTCAGCCTTAGTCTCTTTTTGAAAGGTATCGAACTCAGCCTTAGTCTCTTTTTGAAAATTGTCGAGTTTATTCTCAAACTTTTCGTCAATTTTGTCTAACTTATAATTGATCTGCTTAAGGATATCCTCAAGGGAATAAGTTACAGTTATGGGACTCTGGGTCATGGTTTAAACTCCAACCAATTGTTATCAATTGTTATCAATGGAGAAACGATGAGCGATCACACTCAACCTCACACAGTAAAGTTCACTCTTGACATGAAATCTTAACTCATTACTCATTATTCATTACTTCAAAACCCGAGTCAATCGACAAATTGCAGCAAACCCTAATTAGGGATTACCTGAGATAACAAAGCGTCCAACAGCAACGAGGAAACCCCCAACAGCAGTGATTAAAATGCCGATCAATGTCCAAATTTGGGCTTTGGATGACCCTTTTAGTTCCTTCACGTCCGTTTCTATCGAGTCTAGCCTTGTTTCTACTTTAGTTTGGCTTTTCTCAACGTTACTCAGACGTTCATTAATCTTGTCGAATTCAGCCTTAGTCTCTTTTTGAAAGGTGTCGAACTCAGCCTTAGTCTCTTTTTGAAAGGTATCGAACTCAGCCTTAGTCTCTTTTTGAAAATTGTCGAGTTTATTCTCAAACTTTTCGTCAATTTTGTCTAACTTATAATTGATCTGCTTAAGGATCTCCTCAAGGGAATAAGTTACAGTTATGGGACTCTGGGTCATAGTTTAAACTCCAACCAATTGTTATCAATGGACAAAGGATGAGCGATTACACTCAACCTCAAACAGTAAAGTTCACTCATTACTCATTACTCATTACTCATTACTCATTACTCATTACTCATTACTTCAAAACCTGATTCAATCGACTTATGCAGCAAACCCTAATTAGGGATTACCTGAGATAACAAAGCGTCCGACAGCAACGAGGAAACCCCCAACCGCAGTGATTAAAATGCCGATCAATGTCCAAATTTGGGCTTTGGATGACCCTTTTAGTTCCTTCACATCCGTTTCTATCGAGTCTAGCCTTGTTTCTACTTTAGTTTGGCTTTTCTCAACGTTACTCAGACGTTCATTAATCTTGTCGAATTCAGCCTTAGTCTCTTTTTGAAAGGTATCGAACTTAGCGTTAGTTTCTTTTTGAAAATTGTCGAGTTTATTCTCAAACTTTTCGTCAATTTTGTCTAACTTATAATTGATCTGCTTAAGGATCTCCTCAAGGGAATATGTTACAGTTATGGGACTTTGGGTCATAGTTTAAACTCCAATCAATTTGAGTAATTAGGGATTGCCTGAGATAACAAAGCATCCAACGGCAACAAGAAAACCCTCCTTCACAAGTCAATTTTCTCGCTTGGCGTGCAAGATCTCACTTCAACCAAATGGCAGCACTGCCCCTACATCCTGCTTATACTTTACGATACAATTAATACAGCCAATCTTGGTATTGAGGATGGCGATCGCCCATTTCGTCGCATAGCCACACCATGCGATCCAGGAACCAGGTTTTGCCCAAAATCACCCAGGACAAACCCAGTAAGGTAGGCCAAAGATTGAGACTCCACAGTCCCCAGACACAAATCCCAAAACCGATCGCGTTCACGGTATTGGTGAAGGCAATGACAGGATGGTGATGCGGTGGAATCGGTATCTGCTTTTGGTTCATCCAGATCCGTTCCCCTAACACTGCTTTAGATGCCCACTGACGGGTGGTTTTGGGTTTGGGAAAGATGCGGGGATTTAGCCAAATCCACAAGATAACCACAAGTGTAGGAGCGATCGCTCCCCAGCCCAACCAAACCCGACTCCAAATCGCAGCAATCAGCAGAGGCAGCGCCCCATAGCGTGTCCAGACACTCCAAGGGTTAGCATGGCGTGCCCATACTGCATCGGTCATGTGAAACGCATCTGCTAGTTTTTGAACGTTCATAATAGGGAATGGGGAATGGGGAATTGGGAATTGGGAATTGGGGATTGATTCAATTGGGGGCGCGAATGGGTTCTCAGGAGCTTTTTCGGCGATTCCATCAATGCAAGAATTTTGAATTCGCCTTCAGGTGCTTGTCAATTTAGACGCGATCGCCATAATGTCGTTCCAGTGAGACCAGAGAAAGAAGTGACCCTCTTGGGGATAGGCATGGAGTTTACTGTTAGGCAAATGGTGATGCTTATATGCTGCAAAGGAATAGGGTGCAGAAATGTCATCAGTGCCGTGAAAAATTTGAATCGGAAACTCAATCTCTGCCAAGTCAAAGCCCCAATCTTGATAACGCAGTAGGGCGTCATAGGCGGGACCTTCACTACCCTGATGAAATGATTCACAGACTGCTTGCACCAGGGCTTTTGCTGACTCTGGAGCTGATAAAATTTCATAATCAGCATCGCAGAAGTACTGGGATTGATACAGCAAATGAATAAAGGTGACTGGAGGCAGAATTTTCGCCGCTAGTCCTAATAGGGTAAAGGGAAACTGGAAGAGGAGTGGTGTAGTGTTTTGCTGATTGGGGGATTGTTGGGGCACACACCGTTCCGCAAAAAACCGATCTAGGGCGGTCATTTGAGTTTTGAGTTCGGGCACCATTACCGGAGCCCATCCTCCCAAATCCAAAGCAAAGTTCAGCCTCTCCGGCATCGTGTAGGTACAACTGAGCACCGTCACTCCCCCACCGGAATGACCCATGATCCCAAAAGTATCAAACCCCAAGCCATCAGCTAGTTCCCGAAGATCATCGGTGTAATCCAGCAGGGTATATCCTGGCTTGAAATCAGATTGTCCCATGCCGGGGCGATCGGGAGCAATGATTTGCCAGTGGTGTTCTCTTGCCGCGGCTTGAGCCGATAGGCACTCTAACCGAGAACCGGGAGAGCCGTGGAAGAAGAACACAGGTTGCCCCTGCGGATCGCCGATCTGCTGATAGGTGAGCCGACGGCCATCTCCCAAGGTGAAAACCTCAGGAACCGGGATTTGCTTTGGGGCTAATTGATTGCTGGATTTAGTGACAATCATAGTTAGGGTCTGCCTCATCGAGTCGATTGATTCTGGTTTTGAAGTAATGAGCATCTTTAGGGACATCCGCCCCAAAAAGAATAAGAGAAACAAGTCAGCTTCCCTTAGAGCCTTGGAGCCTTGGAGCCTTGGAGCCTTGGAGCCTTGGAGCCTTGGAGCCTTGGAGCCTCGGAGCCTTAGGCTTGTGTTGATTCAATTCTTTAATCCAAAATCTAAATAAATCTAAAATCTAAAATCTAAATAAATCTAAAATCTAAAATCTAAAATCTAAAATAGTTTCTCAAGAGTAATGAGTTCATGTTTGGATTTCCCGGTGAAAGTGCAAGGTTTTTGTCTTTTTGGCTCACAAATCTTGCACCACAAGTAGAAAATACCTAAAACCTACCACCTAAAACCTAACACCTAATACCTAACACCTAATCTATCCTTTCCTTTCTACTCAGGAGGAAGTAAGTATTCATTTCTCCCTTACCTTTGACGGTAATTTGACCTCTATCCTCGAATAAGTATTGCTCCCGCAAGTGTTCGTAAGTGCTGGCTGTTAGGTGAATTTTACCGGCTAAACCGTGGGACTCCATCCTGCTAGCAATATTCACTGCATCACCCCACAAATCATAAATAAACTTACTCACACCAATCACTCCTGCTACCACCGGTCCAGTATTGATGCCAATGCGGATGTTGAGTTCTTGTCCCATTTCTTGACTCAACTCGGCGACTGCCGCTTGCATATCTATTGCCATCTCAGCGATTGCTTCAGCATGATTTGGTATCACCCTCGGTAAGCCTCCCACCACCATGTAGGCATCTCCAATAGTCTTGATTTTTTCCAAGCCGTGTTGTTCTGCTAACTGGTCAAACTTCGAGAAAATCACATTAAGTAACTCCACCAATTCTGGCGGCGAAATCCTGGCTGAGAGTTGGGTAAAGCCAACGATGTCAGCAAACAAAACCGTGACTTCAGCAAAATCGTCAGCAATCGTACCTTGTTCTTGTTTAAGGCGTTCGGCAATGGGCTTTGGTAAGATATTAAGCAGTAGGCGTTCGGTTTGCTTCTGTTGATAGCGTAGTGCCTCTTCGGCTTGCTTGCGTTTGATCCACTGTCCCAACTGGCGACCAATTGCTGCCATTGTTTTCAAAGAATCTTCATCAGCGGGGTGAGCATTGGTACTAAAGAGAGTTAGTACTCCCAAGATTTTCCTGTCTGCTAGCAGGGGAATACCAAAGGCTTGTTGCAATTCTGCTGGGGAAATTGGCTTAGAATCGAAGAATTCCGAATTATACATGGCATTGGTAAAACCATGGATGGAACGGCTGGTCCAAACACGACCAGGTAATTCCAAACCGGGAGCAAAGGTTGTTTGCTGACTATGAGTCAGCAAGCTGGGGATCCTTATCGATGGCTTGATCCAAGATGCCACACATCTGAGTACTATTGAATCTCCCTCCCCTTCATTCTGATTCCCTGCTTCTTCTGGTGGCTGATCTGGTTCCCAAATTTCCCCTAGATCCCATTCCAAATTTTCACAAATTACTTCTAAGATTTGGGGAGTTGCCTCTGATAACGTGGCAGATTCCGACATGATGTGGGTGATGGCATACTGTACTGCCAACCGCTTTTGGGTGCGCTGGCGTTCAGTAATATCCCGACCAATATAGATATAGTTTTCTAAACCTTCCGTCTCTGTCTGAATCGCTGAGCAGGAAAAAGCGATCGCTAATTTTTCTCCAGATTTAGTTTGACAAACAACTTCTACATCATTCAAAACTTCGTTAAATAAGAAAGGTGGATGATTAGCTTTGCTGACAAACTTATTATCAGCAATAATCAAGGAAATTGACTGGCCAACTAATTCGGCTTCGCTATAACCAAATAAGTCTTGGGTCGCTTGATTGACTGTCTTAATAATTCCCGATGGCTTCGTTACCAATAAAGCATCTGCCATTGATGAGATAATTTTATCAACATAATCTTTGGCAGCAACCAAAGCCCCCGATAACAGATTAGTTTCATTAATTCTTTGGATTAAACTTTGCTCCAAGGTCATCCTTGCTGTAACCTCTTCAAGGATGAGGACTAATTTTTTAGCTACAGGTTCTTCATCGAGATTGTTAATGATATGGAGATCGAAGTATAGAGAAGGAGCCTGATTTGGTGTTCTCGCAATCCCTTTGAGCTCGAAACTTTCTTGCTCTCCTTCAATAATGTCGGTGAGGATATCTTCAAGTCCTAACAGTTCAGGAAAGCCAAGACGTATATCTTGTCCTTGACTAAGGTCATCTGGACAATCAACAAATCGTTGTGCCCCAGCAGAGGTATCAATAATGTTAAAATCCTGATCAATTTCCAAGTATTCCCCTCGATTGGGGGTCAGGACTGATAGGAGTTTATTTAACAAGGCATTCATGCCAATTAAAGCATTCCGTAAGCTAATTTTTGAAAAATTTCGTCAACGTATAAGCCGGTTTTGGCTGAAGTTTTATAGGTGGTTATTACTTGCTCTAAGTCTTGAAATTCATGCATTTTAGCCAATTTTTCTTCATCAGCTAAGTCGGATTTATTTAGAGCACAAATCATAATTCCCTTGGGATTAACGTCAGAAAATAATTTGGCACGCTCTGGCATATTATCAATAGTCTCCTGACGGGTAACATCACCGACGATGATGGCTCCACTGGCTCCTTTCAAGTAACTCGGAGCAATAGATTTAAATTTAGTATGACCTTCTAAATCCCAAATTAAGAGCTGCATTTTCTGTGGCTTTGACCCAGTTAATTCAACGGTTCTGCGAGAAATTTTCACTCCCACAGTTGAAAGATACTGATCACTGAACTGGCGTTCTACAAAGCGGCGAATTAGGCTAGTTTTACCCACCCCAAAGTCGCCGATCAAGCAAATTTTTTTGGAAATTGTTGCCATAATTATTGTTTATTTTCAGTGGGTATAAAGGGTTCAAAGAGAACACACCGATGTAGCTCTATCGATTGCGAGTTATCCCAATCAGGAGGGGATTCGGTTGTTCCTGAAACTTGTTCGAGTCTTTCAGGAGCAATACCCTGCTTGATGAGGATGTCTTGTACGGTTTTAGCACGACTTGTGGCTAAAGACCGATCTACCTCCAGGGGACGCAATTCGCTAGGGTCACTATAACCTTTTAATCTTAGATGAACTTTGGGATACTTCTCCAGAAATTCCCGAACCTTGGGAATTTTCTGGGATAACTCCGTTGATTTTAATTTTACTGAATCCACCTTGAAGTAGAACCTGGTATCAATTTCCGGTATATTGATACGGGTTGTGTTGTCTACCGACTCCACTCCCGGAATCCGCTCAAATGTCTGGGTCAGATCCGGAACATCTTCCTCCAGACCCCAGCTTCCCTTGAGGGTTACTAGCCCATCTACATACTTGGCTGAAATAGCCACCCCCTCAATTTGGTTGAGGCGATAAGCTACCCGCTCTACTTCTTGTGCTGCCAATACTGGATCGGGAGGCAAATCCAGAACTGTGATCTCATTATCGATTTCCAAGGTAGGAGCAACTTCCTGGGCAATGTTTTGAGTCTTCTGACGCATATACTCATTGGGTACTCGTCCTTTAAGCCTCATAGTCTTTTGATTGGCATTAACTCTTAACTGGTAAACAAATACTTCTGGAGCCGAATAGGCTAGAGCAAGTTCAATATCCGACTCCAGGTTACGGTTAATGCTTCGTTTCTGCCAATAAATTCCCAAAGGTACACAGATTAAAGCTAAAGCTGCTAAGGTGGTTGCGAGGAAAGCAACAGGTAGTTTACCTTTTTTTTCCTCTAAGCGTTCGTAAATTAGACTTTCTACTAGGGAATGCACTGGCTGAGGGATAGTATCAGGATCGCCTTCAAAAGACTTAATCTCTTCACCATGATGCTCAACGATTTTTCTGAGGGTCTCCCGAATCTTCTTGATTAACAGCTGTGGTGGTTCCCCATCCACTACCACTGCTAGGTAACAGTATCCTGCTGCTTCTAAAATAATCCTGGAAGTACCATAGTAGATTTCGTCAAGTTCTGAAAGATTGCCTGAGTTGGTTATACAGTCATTAGCAAAGCTGCGGATAGCTGTGAGCATACCTGCTACCATATCCGACTCCAACTTCTCTCCCTCAGACGGTTGTACCTCTGAAATCACTAAACCTGAGCCTTTATGAATTAGGAAGATGGCTCGGATGAGGGAGTGCATCGTCTCCTTCAAAAGTAGTTCCGCTTCAGAAATCCCCTGAATCTTGGCACGAAACTTGCGAGATACAGCATCAAAGCTAAAAGTATGTTCAATCTGCTCGTTAATAGCGCGGAGTTCAGAACCAATGTAGGAAGAAATCGTACTGCCAATAACAGGATAGAGAGCATCCACCATCGCCTCTCTTTCGAGGAGAACCTGTTCCCTGATGGCTTCTGCCATTTCTGGCGCGAGGGAATTGGCAATTTCCTTGGGGGATTTAGTAACTTGCTGGGAAATTGCGATGGGAATTGCTCCAGCTAAAGCTTCCCCCATTGCTACTCTATTCTTGGAGGTATTTTGCTCAATGAGTTCATCAATGCGCTCATAAATCTTTTGCTCCAGTATTCTGAGTCTCGGCTCAAGTTTGTCAGGATCTACTAACTTTTCGAGGAGCCGCATGATCTCCTCCAAATCATTGGCAGAAAAATCTTCAGCTGGAGTTTCCTGATCCTGAACTACTAAAGTCGAGTTGTCTTCTTCTGGCTTGGTTGGCTCACTAGTTGGTTGAGGTAGAAGATTAACCTCATCTCCGGCAATTTTGTGATTAAGCGAAGATAAAGAATCCTCCCCTTGATCGATTAAGCCTAGGGTGGAGGTAAACTTCAGCAGCTTCTTTACCTCCGGAGCAACCTGTGAATCCTCCTTGGTAGGGGTAGCGTCACCTGAAGCAGCAAGGGACTGACTCCTGAGCTTTGTCCCTTCTTCCTGGCTATAATTAGCTGGCGGCGGATTTTCTAAATGCTGATGAGAACCATTATTAGCTCCATTACCCCCCATCCCATTGGTTTGAGCTGCTACCGAAGTATTTTCATCCTGTGGGATAGTTACCTCAGAACTTGGTTGCTCCCAGGAATTACCTAAGTCGATCTCCTGCAGCAAGCGTAGCAGCTTTTTGGCTTGATCATTGGACTGCTGTAAATCTTGCTCACTTTGATTTGCCTTCCCCACATCAGTAAGGGACTGACTTCTAAGCCTCGCTAATGATTCTTCCTGGCTAGGAGCAGTTGGCAGCAAATTTTCTAAATGGTTAGAAGTATGGTTAATATCAAGTTCGGATAAACAGTTATCATTCCCTTCTGCCTTGCAACCTTTTTCTTTCCCTTCAGCCCTCTGCCTTCTGCCTTCTGCCTTATTGCCACCAGAGTCTAAGTATTCTACCGAACTTGGTATAACCTTGCTGCCATTCGTTCCATTAGCCTGAGTTGTTTTAGATGTATTCTCCTCTAGTTGCTGAGGAACATCTGTGCTGGATTGGTCTATAGAAAGAGATTCTTGGAGGTCATCTAGTAAACTTGGCCAATCATCTAGGGGTTCTTCAGCTTGGAGATTGAGTTCCCTTGACCTTAAGTCAATATCCAACTGTGGTTCTAACTCAGCCTGATTTTCCTTTGCTACAGTCATGGCACTGATCTCCGTCACCCGAATCTATCAACTCCTCCAGCACAGCTGTCCACCTCAGAATGAGCATCCCTCAATTATTGAGTAATAGTTGGCTCGATTGTCGTATCCGGGTGAGATTCTAATCCAGGGTTGGACTTTGCTCTAACAGAAGCAGAGCATTTTTTCCCTGAGAGTCGTCAGTCGCTGATTGAATCGCTTCTTTGACCCCAGGAACCAATGCCGTCCCTTGTAGTCTCAAACCCATCTCCATCAAAATGTCGGCCATCTCACTCTTGGAGGTTTTGTCCTCTTTGAGAAGAGAAAATCTCTCCTCTAACTCTTGCAATACCTGATTTTTGAGAGCAAGGATATCTTGCTCCAACTTATCTCTGCTAGCTGAGATTTCTTGCTTGAGGGAGGTTGTCTGCTTATATACTATTTCATCTAGAGCTTCAATGGTCTTAGAAAAGTTCTTGTCGCTACGCTCAAGTTGCTCAAGGCGAGAGCGTACCTCAGCTTCAAAGGTTGACAATTTAGACTCTAGCTGCTCAAAGCGACTCTCATATTCTCGCTGATGAGAGCCAAATATTATATCACGTATTTTGTCAATATTTTCTATTCTTTCACGGGCTTGGTTTGGTTGTGTAATTTCACTCATACTGATACATCCACTAGTTGAACGATTTTTGAGAATGCAGAGCATTCACCCCTGAACTGCATTGATGCTTAGTTTTCTATCTTAGGATACTTGGAGCTAAGGGAAGTGGTGAATTATTGGCGTGGCACACCTAAAACTGTGGAGTAATGAGTAATGAGTGATGAGTAATGAGTAATGAGTGATGAGTGATGAGTAGATATAGATTTTTTTCCCTATCTCCCTATCTCCCCATCTCCCTTGCCTCCCTTGTCTCTCAACCCTTTGCCACGCCACTACCTTGCCTCCAAAACCTGTGCAGCCGTCAGTTTCAGTTCAGGAAAAGTCCGAGAAACAATCTGTTGAGAGCCAGTAAACTCCCTTGCTTGGTAAACACCATTAACTAGCAACAGTACAGTAACTAACTGTGCTTGAGAGTCAATAATCCAGTACTCCAGAATACCTCGTTTCTGGTACTGATGTACTTTATCAACATAATCACGTCGATAGTTCTCATCTTTGGATGTCACACGCGGGCAAGATACGTTGGATGTCACACGCGAGCAAGATGCTCGCACTACTATTCCATTATCTCAATCCAATCTACAAGAACAGGCGATCACACAAAACAAAATATTAGAGTATTTTGTTGGGACATAGGGAAGCTAACTTCGCTCTGAGCCAAGTTATGATATAGACTAGAATTCCCGTAGGAGTTGCTACTATGGTTCTCTCAGCAGCCAAAGCATTTATCAGCCCAGAAGAATTTATTACTCAGTATGGAGACGAGCAACGCTACGAACTGATTGATGGAGAACTGATTGACATGGAACCCACTGGTCTCCACGAGCAAGTAGCGGCTTTGATTTGCCGCAAGCTTAACGTAGAAATAGATCGCTTAGATGCACCTTATTTTATTCCACAGCGTTGCTTAATTCAGCCTCTGGGAACCTTCAATGCTTTTAGACCAGATGTTGTTGTCTTGGATGAGGAAGAACTAGTTAACGAACCACTGTGGGCAAGGGAACCAGTTATTACTTTGGGTACTACTATCAAGCTTGTGGTTGAGGTTGTTAGTACAAATTGGCAGAATGATTATGCTCGTAAGTACGAAGATTATGAAGCTTTGAGGATACCAGAATACTGGATTATAGATTATTTGGGTATTGGCGGTAAATACTTTATTGGCAGCCCGAAACAACCCACAGTAACAGTATGCAATCTGGTAAATGATCAATATCAGAAGGTAATGTTGCGTAGAGGTGATTTTCTCCAGTCTTCCCTTTTTACCAATTTCCAACTATCTACAGATAAATTATTTAGCTATAGTGGCTAGAACACCCTATTTCTGGAAGCAAGGTAGTTTTAGTAATAATAGAGAATCATGTAGGGGCGGGTTCACCAAATACCTTGGTGTAGAATCATAATATACAACTCTGGCTGAAAGAAAGAATCAGGAAAGATGACTCTTAGCAAGCAATTGTAAAAAAATGACCCACACATCAGTAAAACTCACGTTTGAGCAATACCTAGAATATGAAGATGGCACAGATAACCGTTATGAACTGTTCGATGGGGAGTTGATACCAATGCCCCCAGAAAGTGATAATAATGATTGGATAGCTGTCTGGCTGAGAGATGAATTAATCCAATTGGTCAACCGACGTTTAGTCAGATGCTGACGGGGTGACAAAAAGGGCTCAACCCTTTACTGAATAAACTTTTGAGCTATCGTATGGTATGCTAAAATAATAGTTATATTCTCAATAATTACTCACTAATGACAATAAGTACCTTGTTACCC
>JAAHGR010000184.1 GCA_010672425.1 Symploca sp. SIO2E6 | reverse complement strand
GGGAATTGGGAATTGGGAATTGGGAATTGGGAATTGGGAATTGGGAATTGGGAATTGGGAATTGGGAATTGGGAATTGGGAATTGGGAATTGGGAATTGGGAATTGGGAATTGGGAATTGGGAATTGTTTCTCACTCTTTCAATTGGGGGTGCGAAGTGCTCCTCACTAGCACAGCAAAAATGGTGGAATAGGTAGGTTGGGTAGAGCTTTAGAAAGTGACCCAACACGGGAGGGAGCTGTGTTGGGTCTCGTTGCCTCGACCCAACCTACATTTTTAGGTGTGTCACGCCACTACTCATTACTCATTACTCATTACTCATTACTCATTACTTTGTATTCCACGCTAGTAGATAAAATTTCTGTAGTGATATCATAATAATAACTTGTGGCGTGAAATCTCAGCATGGCTGTTCCCACTACCAACAGACAAAAGAAGAACAAGGGTAGCCGGTTATTTCCGCTGCAACCTCACAAGGCATTGTTACTAGTGCCTCGGCGTTGTGCGGCTTTGGTTTTGGAAGTTTCCCTGGTTGCTGTCAGTGCCTGGGTTCCCTATAGCATTGGTTTGCATGTTAGAGACCAATCCCAGACGCAACTAGTACCCCTGAACCCAGTGGTGGCTTCTACCTCCGAAGCGATCGCGAAAACTCTGGCATTACCTAGACGAGAACAACTGAATCAGCAAGTACCTCCTCTGACAAATCTATTCTGGTGTATGGCCTTGGTGCTGCCAGTGGCCATTGGTGGCTGGCAACTCTATATTCTGGCTCGAATCGGTCAAACTACTCCCAAAGCTTGGTTGGGTATCCGGGTGGTTAATCGTTCAGGAGAGCCTCCTGGATTGGTTCGTGCGGTTTTCCGTGAGGGAGTGGGACGTTGGGGATTGTCTGGGGGAGTGGCTTATGTCTTGTGGCGCTATACCGGTGCTTTTCCTGATGTCAATATTTTGCTGACCTTAGGAGTTTTAATGCTTGTAGCAGGAAGTGCCAGCTTATTGCTCAAATCTCGACGCCGTACCCTGCATGACCAACTAGCAGGAACTTATGTTGTCCCTGCGGCTCAGACTTTCCCCAACTACCCAGAAAATGTTGGTCAATGGCCATCTTTCGGTTCTCAGCAGTCAGTAACCTTGGAAGTAGATAGTAATGGGAGTGTTATTGCTGAGGGACAAGGAAACACTCATCGGCAAAATCGTCCTGTAACCACCATTGTACTTACCTCTAAACAATCCCAGCCGCGCTCTCACAATCTCTGGTTTTGGATGCGCCGACATCCTGGTATTACCTTGTTGCTGGTGGCATTAGGTGGTATGGGTTCGGTATTGGGAACCTTTGTGGGAACCCAAATCTATATTCAAAGTCAGGCCAATCGGCGAGAATTCCAACAGCAGGAAAATGAGGTATTTATCGCCTTAGTTAACCAACTAGGCTCTACTTCCGATACGGCAACAGAACAGCGGCAAGGGGCAATTCTCGCACTAGCAAGGCTTGACGATGACCGTGCTTTGCCTCTGTTGATCGATTTACTTGGTCAAGAAAAAAACCCTAGTCTGATTGATACGATCCAACAAGCCTTGGTGAGTAAAGGACCAGCAGCTCTGCCTTCTCTGCGCAGTTTGAATCAATCCCTGCAAAATGATCAAGAAGTACTCAAGGAGCGAGGTGCTACTCAAGAGCAGCAGATAGTAGCTTTGCGGCAAAGAGCCACCAAAAGAGCGATCGCGAAAATTCTTACCATTTATAATGGTCAAACCCAAAAAGCTAACTTGAGTCGCACTAACTTGAGTCGAGTTAACAGCGGTGCAACTTCATTTACCCTAGTTCTGGATAACCTCGACTTGTCGGGCATTAACTTACGCTCAGCTAACTTGCTAGGAGCTAGTTTACGCGGTTCTCGCTTCTACGGAGCAGGTGAAGATCAACGCTTTGGTACTTTTGATGATGCTATCACTGATTTGAGCGGTGCTCAACTCAAAGAAGCTGATTTAACTGGTGCTGTGCTCAACAACGCTTTATTGAATCGTACCAGTTTAATGCGAGGGACTTTGAATCGGGTTAACTTATCTGATAGTAGTTTGGTGGGAGCCAATCTGAGTAGTGCTCAGTTAATTGGTGCAGATTTGCGTCAAGCAACTCTAGAAAATGCTAGCTTGACTGGTGCGGATTTGAGTGAGGCAAAATTAGATTTGTCTAATTTGCATGGTGCTAGTTTGAGTGAGGCGAGTGCAGTGGGAGCACAATTCCCCTTTGCGGATTTGAGTCAATCGAATTGGCAAGGAGCAGACCTTTCGGGGGCTAATCTGAGTAATGCTAATCTCCGAGAAGCAGATTTGAGTGCCACTAAACTGGTGGGCACTAATCTGAGCAATGCCCAGCTACAAAATGCTAAATTCAAACAGTCTAACCTGAGTATGGCTGACTTACAGGGAAGCAATGTAGCAGGAGCCGATTTCCTGGAAGCCAGTTTCACTACAGCTCTACCGATTAAGTCCAATGAATTTATCGAAGCACCAAATACTGCCATCTCTGGTGCTCGTGTCAAGGGTGTTAATTTTGCTAAGGCCATAAATTTAGATGCCCAGCAAATCAAATATATTTGTACTCACGGTGGACGTCATCCTAGATGCCCTTGATTTTGGAGTAATGAGAATGAGTAATGAGTGATGAGTAATGAGTAATGAGTGGGGATACAAGTGCTCACCCACGAGGATAAATTCTTCATTCTTTCTTACTTGTTACTTATTACTTGTTACTTGTTACTTATTACTTGTTACTTGTTACTTGTTACTTGTTACTTATTATATCAATTCCGGTTGCATCGGAATGATTAAAAATCTGGCTTTCTGGTTAGAAAACATAGATACACTGAGGGCGCAAGCTTTGCGCCCCTACATCACGAATATTATCCCAATGTAGCCGGAATTGATATTACTTATTACTTATTACTTATTACTTGTTACTTATTACTTATTACTTATTCTCCCAAACCCTAATTAGACCCGTGGCTAATACTCTCATCACGTATGATGACTTCCTCTTCAAGTAATTCTCCAACCCCTTCTGATACATCTTTGGGATTGATAAAGATGATTTTGGCATTGTTACTTTCACCCAATTTCTGATTAGCTTCCACAAAACTTCGAGCAACAAGATATTTTAATACCTCCCGGCTATTGGACTTTCCTTCAAGGGCTTCGGAAATCATATCAATGGATTGGACTGTGCCTTTTGCACGAGCAATCGAGGCTTCTTTTTCCCCTTCTGCCTTGAAAATCGCCGCTTGTTTCTCACTTTCAGCAGCTCGCTCTTTCTCTAAGGACTCCAAAATCGATTCGGGTAGTTTAATTTCTTGCACTTCAACCCGCAGTACCTTGACTCCCCACTCATCAATAGCTTTATCCAACTCCTCTAACAGAGTTTTATTGATCTGGCTTCTGGAAGAATAAGTTTGATCTAGGTCCTGACGACCAATTTCTGAGCGCAGAGTCGTTACCACTAGATTGGCAATCGCATCCTTAACATCCTCAACTTCATAATAAGCCTTCTCCCAGTCGAATACTCGCCAGTAGATGACAGCATCAACTGTCACAGAAACATTGTCTTTAGTGATGGCTGGCTGAGGGGGAATGTCCAAAATCTGCTCGCGAGTGGTTTCCTCCATCGCAATCCTGTCAACAAAGGGAATAATAAAATTAAGGCCAGCTTCTAGCTTTCTGTTATATTTACCCAATCGTTCTACCAGAGCTTCGTTGCCCTCAGTAATAATTCTCGTGGAACCGATGGAGTAGCCGAAGAGCACTAAAATCACCGGGGCAATGATGGAAATGAGGTCCATAGTATCTTTTCTCCAGATAGGAAGTGAATTAAGTTGATTGGCGGGGAGGATCCTATTGAGTGTGTTATTCTAGATTAGCACTACCTGTCTTTTGAGAAATAAGCTTTCTTTCCCCAGCTCCCCCAACTCCCCCAACTTCCCCAACCATGGGATGTGTTGTTACTGGGAAGTCCCTTATGCCTCACTTTAGGCAACTTCCCGGTTCTCTAAAAACTCGGTAATCGACTCCGGTAGTTTGATCTCTTGTATCTCAAGACGCAGCACCTTCACCCCCCAATGGTCAGTAACCTGATTCAATTTTTCTAACAAGGTTTGATTGAGCTTACTTCTGGAAACCCGAATTTCATCTAGTTGCAGATGACTAATCACCGAATGCAAAGTCTCTATAACTAAACTCTTAACAGCATCCTCCACATCCTCAACTTTATCAACTTCCTCAGTTTGGTAATAGACCTTCTCCAAGTCGAATACTCGCCAGTGTATGAGGATATCGATATCTACAGAAACATTGTCTTTGGTGACGGTTGGCTGAGGTTTAATATCTGAAATCCGTCCTCTAGTGCTTTCCTCTACTGCAATTGTGTCGATCACGGGGATAATAAAGTTAAGACCCGGATCTAGGGTTCTTTGATATTTGCCCCATCGCTCTACTACAGCTTGGTTGCCTTGAGTAATAATTCGGGTTGAACTGACGGAGCAGCCGAAAAATCCTACAATTATCGGGGCTATTATATATATGATGTCCATAGTAGTTTTCTCCTGATAGCAAGTAATAAGTAACAAGTAACAAGTAACAACAAGTAACAAGTTTTGAGTTCATTACCCAGGCAGTCCCCCTCCGCTAGAAAGGGAATATCCATTAATCTTACTTGAGATTTTATATCAAGTTCGATATAATTTTTACACTTCGGTGGCAATAAGGCTCCAAGGCATAACCCACCCCTAACCCCTCCAAGGAGGGGAACCGGAGGCTCCAAGGAAAGAAAGAAGATTGCTAGGTATTCGGGAATTATAACTGTTTATCCGAATTTGATATTAGACTTTTGGTGGTGAGCCAATTCCCCATTCCCAATTCCCCGTTCCCCATTCCCAAAAACCTTATTCTGCAGTAGTAGACTCCTCAGAAGCATCAGCCTCTTCCTGGGACTCCTCCCATTCTGACAGGGGACGGTTTACAGCATACTCAAAGTCTATCGGTACTAACAAAACTGACAGATCCTCAGACTTCTGCTCCGATGCATCTGCCTGAGCATATAAGAAACTCTTATTAAAGTCTGGCTTGCCTAAGGCTAGTTGATGTACTTTTTCCCCTTTAAGCTCAACCTCTATAGTTGCAGCTGGTTTGTCTAAGCCATACTCCTTAAGCTTATCAGCAGTAACGGAGATAGTGCGATCGCTTTCTCCTTGCGCTAGCAAGTTCAATAAAAAAGAGACAGCTGCATCGTTAGCCTGAGTATTTTTTGGCTGTTTCATTTGCCAACCCAATTCTGGTTTACTGAGACGCTCAAATTGCCAATTTTCGTCATCGGTGTGGATAATCACCGATTGAATCTCGTCCTCTGCAAAAGTAAATATGGGTTGCCTGGCTATTTTAGCAGCTTCTCGCCGAGGAGCTCCCTGAATTTCATAAAAATAAACAAAACCCCCCAGTAATATGGCCGAGACTAATAAAATAAGAGTTGTCCGCTGTAGCTTCATGTTTGTTGGTTGTTGGTTGTTATTTGTTGTTGGTTGTTTGTTGTTGGTTGTTGGTTGTTGGTTGTTGGTTGTTGGTTGTTTGTTGTTTGTTGTTTGGGAATTGGGAATTGGGAATTGGGAATTGGGAATTGGGAATTGGGAATATTTTCCTTGTCTTCCTTGTCTTCCTTGTCTTCCTTGTCTTCCTTGTCTTCCTTGTCTTCCTTGTCTTCCTTGTCTTCCTTGTCTTCCTTGTCTCCCTTGTCTTCCTTGTCTCCATCTCCGCGTCCCCGCGTCCCCGCGTCCCCGCGTCCCCGCGTCCCCGCGTCTCTGCCGCCTAGCGACGTTGCCACCACATAAACCCTGCTGTGGTAAATCCAAATAAGGGTACGAATAACAGCACAGTCCAACTGAATGCGGCTCTTTGTCCTTCGGTTAGGTTGATACGACGGTTTTCTGGTTCTTTGGGACGGATGGAAAGGACTTCCTCTTCCTCGTTGCTTAACCAACTAATGGAGTTGAGAAATACATCACCATTGAGTTGTTGCTCGAACCAACCATTAGTGGCAAAATCTGAGTTACCGAAGACAACTAGTCGCGATTCGGTATCTTTCTCTTGGGCTTTTTCTGCATCGCTGATTGTTGGTGATGTTGCTGAATCTTCCTTTAGAATTGGTTCCGTTTCCTCTTCGTCAGATTGGGGAGATGCTTCTGAGTCGTTGGCCACATCTTCCCCATTTTCAGTAATCGCAGCAGCATCTGTTATTGGACGACTTAAGGCTACACCTAGGTTAAGAGGTCCTTGGCGATCGCTTTCTGGGTTAAAATCTAATGGTTGCTCTTCTAGATCACTTTCTGCCCAAGTTTCCTCATTGGTAATTACTAAAGGAGTTTCTTCGATACCTTCGACAGGTGTAGTTTCTACGGAACGAGCCAGAGGATATAGAGAATATCGTTCAGCAAAATCTTGAGTAATGGGATGAGCGCCATAGTTGTAGACAATTGATGTTGCTAAGCCAAAACCATTCAATTGACCTGAAGGGTCGATCACAATTCGCTCATCGAATTCTACACCCCAGTCTGCTAGTAAGCTGTCTAGTCCGGGATTAATGTCTGGATTGAACATTACCAATAAACTGCCACCTTGGGCAAGATAAGCTTCTAGGGTTTTTACTTCTGCTTCAAACAAGGGTTCTTTAGGACTGGCAATAACTACCACTGAAGCATCTGGGGGAACTGCTGACTTCTGAGTTAAATTGAGGGTTGCTACGGTAAAGTTTTTGTCTTCGAGGGCATTTACTGCTTGGAAAAGTCCCCCTTCTCCAGGCTCTAAGGGGGTTTCGCCATGACCTTGAAGGAAGTAAACTGTATCAGTGCGATCGCTTGTTAGTTTAGCAATGCCATTAGTCAGTTTGATTTCTGAGAGACGCTCGATTTGATTAACGGTTTGTAATAACTGTCGCTCGGAACCATATTCCAGGTAAACTTCTCCTAAGGACTGAACATCAAATTTTTCCGTCAGTCTTAGTTCTTTCTGGGGGTCAACAAATTTAAACTCTAAATTAGAACCATACCGACGATAGTTTTCTAGTAATCTGCGGTCAGCTGGGTTAGGATTGGGGTTAAATACCCAAACTTTGAGGGGCTGCTCTAAATTTTGCACTACCCGCTGGGAAAGAGGGGAAAGGGTAAACAGCTGATTTTCGGTTAAATCTACCCGTATTCCAGAGCGCACTGCCAGAAAGTTAATCAGTCCCAAAATCAGCAATACTGATAGGGTAGCCAGAAAGGCATTGGTTCCTACTTGAGTGGAGCGGCGTCCCCAAAAGCCTGGTGCGAAGCTATCTAAAAATAGCACCCACAGGCCAATTAGCACTATCCCGGCAATCAGTAAGCCTAAAGCAATGAATGACCAGGTACCACCAACAATTCTAGCACCGATGCCCATCAGGCTGAGCATGGGGCCTAGCCATAATGAATATTTTAGGTATAACCAATATTTTTTAATCATTTTTCACTATTTATGGGTTACTATAATTGTTTGGTCAATAAGTATACAAAAGTAGTACACTATCTGAATTATCGAGAAAGTGAACTACTAGCCCAAGAACCTAGTGTATAGTTATTTCGTCTTATGAGTAGATCTGCATAGGTTTTTACGAGCGGTAGATTAGCCAGAAAAACTCACAGTGGTAGAAAATTATGGAAACTCTTGCCTATCTTCATCTTGGTTTAGCTGACGAGGTTCCCACAGGTGTTGTTGTCGGGGAGGGGGTAGACTGGCGCAAGTTTTCTAGTAGGGCTTTGAGCTATCTACTGCCTGTGATTGCTATGACTTTTGGTATCTTGGGGACGGTGAATGAGGCATTGGCACAGCGGGCAGGACCAGGGGATAGTGGTGTTGATGTAACGCTAATTCAAGAGCGCTTACGGCAGTTGGAATACTTAAGGCAGCAACCAGATGGTTTTTTTGGCATAGTAACTGAGAATGCAGTTAGGGAGTTTCAGAGAATTAATGGATTAGAAGCAGATGGTATTGTAGGACTACAAACTGAAGCAGCACTATTTCCGAGTTGGCAACAATTTCCGCCTACAGATTTTATCCCTAACTCAATTTATCCAGACCAGTTTGTTGATTCTCCTGATAATAGGATTGTACTGCGAAGAGGCGATCGCGGCGAGGATGTCAGGCAACTTCAGATAGAGTTACGAAGGAATGGTTTTGCTCCAGGTCCGATTGATGGTATCTATGGTGTTCTTACTGAAGGTGCTGTTAGGCGGTTTCAGAGATCAAGGAGGTTACTAGCTGATGGTGTTGCTGATCAACGAACTCTACAAGCATTAGGAATCACTAACCGTGATGAAAAGCGTTATGTGGTGATTGTACCAGGGGATGACAATACATTGGAGAAAGTAAAACGATACTTGCCAAATGCTAGACCGAGTAATGATGAAAAAAGAGGTATGTATATAAATGCTGGTTCATTTGGCAACCGCAACGAAGCTGAAAGTCGGTCTTACTGGTTGCGAGCTCGTGGATTTGATGCACGAGTTGTTTATTTTTGAGTTATTTAATGAACCACAAAGGCACAAAGGACACAAAGGAAGAGAAGTTATTACAGAAACTCGTGGAACTGGCATCCTGCCAGTAGCAGCGCTTTCCCGTACCTACCAAATTATGATTGCCTATTTGTAGGCGATCGCTTCTTTGGGGTAGCCTATAGGTGCGCACATTTTTCCATTATATAATAATACCAAACCATCAATGCCAAGTCAACAAGAGTGCGATCGCTTAAACTTATGGAGCAGTAATGCCTACCTTGATCTTCGGACTTAATTGGGATTGGTGGGCAAACATGGGTAAGTTGTCAGTAAAATTGTTGAAGATATCCATTTTGCCCACCCTACAAGATGAGCGAGCGCACTTACCAGTTGCGAGCTCGTGGATTTGATGCACGAGTTGTTTATTTTTGAGTTATTTAATGAACCACAAAGGCACAAAGGACACAAAGGAAGAGAAGTTATTACAGAAACTCGTGGAACTGGCATCCTGCCAGTAGCAGCGCTTTCCCGTACCTACCAAATTATGATTGCCTATTTGTAGGCGATCGCTTCTTTGGGGTAGCCTATAGGTGCGCACATTTTTCCATTATATAATAATACCAAACCATCAATGCCAAGTCAACAAGAGTGCGATCGCTTAAACTTATGGAGCAGTAATGCCTACCTTGATCTTCGGACTTAATTGGGATTGGTGGGCAAACATGGGTAAGTTGTCAGTAAAATTGTTGAAGATATCCATTTTGCCCACCCTACAAGATGAGCGAGCGCACTTACCAGTTGCGAGCTCGTGGATTTGATGCACGAGTTGTTTATTTTTGAGTTATTTAATGAACCACAAAGACACAAAGGACACAAAGGAAGAGAAGTTATTACAGCCAAAGAGACTCGAACTGGCATCCAGCCAGACACCTTATAGGTGCGCACATTTTTCTATTGTAAAATAATACCAAACAATCAAGGCTAAGTCAACAAGAGTGTGATCGCTTAAATTTTCCGAATTTGTCTACAGGAGGTAGAAATATTAAAGTCGTAGCTTGTTAAAGGGGGTTAGGGGGGAGCTCAACACTTAATACTTGTAACTAGCAACTTACGTTAATATAAATGACAGATTCTAATAACGAACCCCTGAGGAGTGTCCATACAAGCAACTTTCCCCAAATCTTAAATCAACTGGGGATTTCCCTGGTTGTCTCTACTTACCAAGCGGGAAAATTGATTGTCCTTCGTGCTGATGGCAACACCATTAACACCCATTTCCGTGTTTTCTCCAAACCGATGGGTTTAGCGGCTGATGTAGGTAGATTAGCAATTGGTACAGCTTACCAAGTTTGGGAACTTCGTAATGTGCCAGCTGTGGCTCATAAACTGGAACCAGTGGGTAAACATGATGCTTGTTATCTTCCTCGTAACTCCCATATTACCGGAGATATCGATATCCACGATTTAGCCTGGGGAAAACAAGAACTCTGGTTTGTCAATACTCGCTTTTCCTGTTTGTGTAATCTAGACTTTGACCACAGTTTTGTACCTCGCTGGCGACCAAATTTTATCACCGCTTTGACACCAGAAGACCGTTGTCATCTTAATGGCTTAGGTATGGTAAATTCTGTACCCAAGTATGTGACAGCATTGGGGGAAACAGATCAGCTCAAGGGCTGGCGGGAAAATAAAGCTCATGGTGGTATAGTGATGGATATAGACACCAATCAAGTGCTGGTGCGGGGTTTGTCCATGCCTCACTCCCCCCGGTGGTACAATGATCGTCTCTGGGTATTAGAATCAGGTAATGGTTCTCTTGCGATCGCAGACCTATTTTCTGGGAAAATTGAAACCGTGATTCAGTTACCTGGTTTTACCCGTGGTTTAAGTTTCTGGGGCAATTTGGCTTTTGTTGGTCTTTCCCAAGTAAGAGAGACAGCGGTGTTTAGTGGTATTCCCCTAACTCAGAGGCTGGAGGAACGTATCTGTGGGGTTTGGGTAATACATATAGAAACAGGACAAACGGTAGCATTCTTGCAATTTGAAGATGCGGTGCAGGAAATCTTCGCTGTTGAAGTCTTACCGGGTATCCGCTTTCCTGAGATTATTGATTGGAATGAAAAATTGATTGCTTCCTCCTATGTGCTACCGGATGAAGCCTTGGCAGATGTACCCGAAGCACAAAAGCAGTTGACAACCACTTCTAGCACTCCTCAGCAGCAGGTATCCGACTCATCTGAGTTTTCTAAAAATCGATTACCGAAAAAGTCGGGTAAGCAGAGGAAAGGAAAACGCGGATTTGATATCGGGAGTAAAGAAAATTGTTGAAAGTTCCTCATTACCAATTCCCAAATCAGATATCATATCCCACCCTGTAGAGACGTTGCATGCAACGTCTCTACAGGGTTATCGCGGTTTCCTCAAAACGGGGGTATCTAAACCGGATTTGGTATCACAATTTCCGTTTTATATCAAGTCCGGATAATTAATTATAATTCCCTTCGACCTTGCAACCTTCTTTCTTCCCTCCTGCCTCGGAGCCTCCTGCCTCCTGCCTCGTTTCCACCAAAGTGTAAGTATTCAACCGGACATGATATTAGTTTGCGCCTCAAGATAGAGCCAGAGGCAACAATTACTAGTCCCAATAAACCCAGCATTGACGATGTTTCTGGGACAGAAGTTGATTGCTGTTGTACTTCAAATGCGCCAATATCAACAACAGCAATTGTGTCATTATTACCATCGACAATCCGCTCAAAGCCTGCACCTCGCTGATCCGTCAGAGTATTGATATCATTATTGTTACCAGCATCAATAGCAGGACTACCAGCAATCAAGGCATGAGTGGGGGTGAAACCACCATTGTTGGTTAAGTTGGTGTCTAATATATCTGCAATACTGATGCCACCTAGGGAGGCAAATGTTAAGTCGTTCTCGAAACCAGTACTACCAGTAATGTCACCAATCAGGTTGAAGCCATTACTAGTGAAATTTCCAGAAACGTCAGCTGAATCAGTACTACTATTTCCAGCAATAATAGTGTTACTAATAGTAGCTGAAGCACCGCTATAGTTAGTGACACTACTACCGAAGAAACTAGAGTTGCCAGTGATAGTGCTGTTAGTCAGGGCCAGCTCACCTGAGTTAGTAACACTATTGCCAAAGGTACTAGTATTGCTAGAAATAGTGCTGTTGGTTACTGTCAGCTCACCTATGTTCACAATAGTAGCATCGTAGAAACCATCATTGCCAGAGATAGTGCTGTTGGTTACTGTCAGCCCACCTG
>JAAHGR010000183.1 GCA_010672425.1 Symploca sp. SIO2E6 | reverse complement strand
AGATTCTCCCTTGATGTGCCTTCCATTGACTAATCTGTTGTCCTGACAATAGTAGCAGTTTGGCTGTACCATCTTGTCCCGCTGTTACTATATACTGGCCATCGGGACTAAAACTCACACTCAATACTCCCCCCTGATGAGTGTTAAATTTGGCTAGTTGCTTCCCGTACAAGTTCCACAGTCGCACTGTGGTATCAATGCCAGCAGTAACTAAACGCTGACCATCAGGACTAAAGTTGACACTTAATACCCCATCTTGTTTAGTATTAAATTGCCCTAGTTCCTCTCCTGATAAATTCCAAAGTTTGACTGTGCCATCCTTGCAGGCGGTAACGAGACTTTGCCCGTCTGGACTAAAGCTCATACTCCAAATAGACTGACTATGACCTTTTAATTGGGCTAGCTTTTCCCCAGATAGATTCCAGATGTAAGCTACACCATCCTTGCCTGCAGTAGCCACAAGTTGCCCATCTGGACTAAAACTAATACTGTTGATGGTATCTTGATGAGCTTGCCATGCTTCTAACTGTTCTCCTGACAAACTCCAAATTTGAGCTGTGCCATCCATCCCTGCGGTAGCTAGATGTTGTCCCTGTGGACTAAAAGTTACCTTTGCGAGTTGACTTTGAGATTTGGTAAGTACAGTTAACTGCTTGCCGGATAGATCCCAGAGTCGGACTTTGCCATCGTCTCCAGCAGTGGCTAATTGTTGTCCCTGAGGGGTGAGGGACATTTTGGGTGGAAATTCAATTCTCCGCGTCTCCGAGTCCCCGTGTCTCCGCGTCTGCCTACTCATTTCCCCACCCTTTTTTTCCCTCACCCATCCCTGAGGACTAAGGCTCACTTGCCAAACTTGACCCTGATGAATTGGCAATTCCAGCAGATGGTTTCTGGATAGGTTATCTGGCTCCGGCAAATCCCAAAGACGGAGGGTGCCATCGGAGCCTGTGGTTGCTAAACTCTGGCCATCTGGGGTAAATTGCATACTATTGATCCAGTTTTGGTGACCATTGAATTGAGCTAATTGCTGTCCTGACAAATCCCACAAACGAGCCGTGCCGTCTGCTCCCCCGGTAGCTAGGCGCTGGCCATCGGGACTAAAACTCACACTATATATCCAGTCTCGGCTACTCTTCCATTGAGCTAACTGCTCCCCTAATATATTCCACAAACGGAGGGTGCCATCTTCTCCTGTAGTCGCTAAACTCTGACCATCGGGACTAAAACTTAGGCTGAAAACAGGACCTTGATGTCCTGGGAATTGCCTCAATTGCTCCCCAAATAAGTTCCACAGACGAACCATGCCATCGGAGCCTGTGGTAGCTAAACTCTGACCATTGGGACTGAAGTTAACACTGTATACTTCCTCTTGATGGGTGTTGAATTGAGCTAACTGTTGTCCGGATAAGTTCCACAAAGCGGTAGTACCATTCTCTCCCGCTGTGGCTAAATATTGCCCATCTGGGCTAAAACTTACACCGTAGATTTTCCCTTGACCAGTTGGGAATTGAAGCAGTTGCTGCCCCAATATCTCCGACAAACTAACATTACCATCCTCTCCCGCTGTGGCTAAATATTGCCCATCTGAACTAATACTCACACTGTAGACTTCCCCTTGATGATGGTTGAATTGAGCTAACGGTTGTCCGGATAAGTTCCACAAACTGGTAGTACCATCTTTTCCCGCTGTCGCTAAATACTTCCCATCTGGACTAATACTTACACTATTAACTTTTTCTTGATGAGTGTCGATTTGATTGCGTTCATGGATATCATCGAGAATGGTTTGTAACACCCACACAGGACTGATGGCTGGATATTTTGCTAGGGGTGGTTCTGGCTCTCCCATTAATTCTTTTAACTCTTGCCCAGCTTTCATCGCTGAGAGTAAAGCCTCGATTTCTCCTGAGGCAAATTGTCGCAGCGCACTTACTCCAGCCTGTTCTAGTTTCATGCTCATACGTGCTTCTTTGAGGGCTGAATAAGACCAGAACCCTGCTGCTAAAGTAAAAATTGAGCTCATAGCAAATCCTGCTAACCCCAGGCGAATAATTCGCCAAGCTTTCTGTTGGGCTTTGGTGAGTATCTCATTAGCCTGTTGTTGTATTTCCAGGGCAATTTGTACTTCCTGCTTCTCCCATTCTTGGCTAGTTCCTAAGTAGCGGTAATCTTGATTGCTCAAGCTTTTGTCTACTGACCAAGCCAAAGCATCCTGCAAGGCTTGGCCCCGCAGCAGCCTTGATTTGTCCTGACAGTCGGAAGCTAACCAAGCTGTTATGGCTTCTGAGTAGGGTCTGAGTTTGCTTAATTCCGTTTCTACCCAATTGTCATCAAAGACCTCCCGATAAATGGGGTTACTAACTCTTAATTTCCCCTCTTGTTTGACCACTAATCCCGATAACAACAATTCCGTTTCTCCGGGATTTTCTCCAGCAGGAATTGCTTCCTGTTGCCAAATCTGCCGATATAGTCCGAGGAGCCTTCCTAGATGGTTCTGATCCCTCAGCAAGCGATCGCGTATCGTTTTGAGATGCTCCGGTTCATCCTGGAATTCCCAGTTTTCCACAATTTGCGATCGCACAATTTGGGGAATTGGGGAATTGGGAATTGGGAATTGGGAATTGGGAATTGGGGATTGGGTTTGTTGTACGACTAGTTGGCATAGCTTCTGGGTGAGGAATGGTTGACCCCCTGTCCAAGCTAATATTTCTTGGAGTACTGCCTCTGGGTTATCTACTTTCGTTGCCAATCCTTGAGCTAGGGGTAAAGCAGCAGGCATTTGAAATCCCGTTAAATGAATAGCCTTGCCAATATTAAAGGGAGTTCTAGTTTTATCTACGATTAAATCTGATGGTGTCGCCACACCAATCAGGGTAAAAGTTAGACGCTGATAAGCTGGATTATCCACCCGTTGGTTGTAGCAGGCTCGGAGCAGGGCAAAAAAATCATCGACTGAAAAATTCAGACTAATAACACTATCGATTTCATCGATAAAAATAGCAATATTTTGCTCAAGTTCAGCTAACAGGATCTCGGCGATAAAATCATTTAATCTTTGCAAGAGAGACAAATGTTTTCTTTCGCGCCACCATTTGCTTAATTTACTTCTCCCAGATATAGAAACAGGCAAACCGATAATCAAACTTTTGAGTAATCCCAAATACCATTGTTCAGGAGTAATATTCTGAGAACCGATAGCAGTAATATCAATAGCCACACAAGCAAACCCGTCAGCTTGCAGTCGCTGCATCGTTTGTACCCGCAAGCTAGACTTACCCATTTGTCGGGAATTGAGCACATAGCAGAATTCCCCAGCCTTCAGCGCTTGGTAGAGTTCCTCATCTGCCTGTCGCTTCACATAAGTAGTAGCATTCGCTGGTAAACTGCCACCAATTTGATAAAGGGATAAATGTGAAAAACTATCCATAGAACTAGGTGTTAGGTTTTAGATGTTAGGTTTTAGGTGTTAGGTAGGGTCTGCTTTATGTTTCTGTCTTCTTTTTGGACTAAAGTCCAACTACTGATCATTACCTAACACCTAAATTTACCTACCAAATTTCTGACGCACACGACTAATAAAAACATCGACCTCTGGTAAATTGAGTCTAGTCGCTAACAAAGCAAAAACTGCTAAGCCAGCTATCCCAGCTAAACTTAATTGTAACAGTCCTAACCAAAGATTACTGATATCTAAAACTTGCTCACAACCCCAACTAACACCCCAACTAGCTACACCAGCGAAGACGCTGCTAACTGCTAACCCTAGAATGGGCAAAATCCACTCCCGCCAGGGTAAACCATTCAACTGTTTATCCAACAACCATAAGAGTAGCACTAGAGAAGAGATATTTACTCCAACAGTAGCAAAGACGATACCTGGTGTGCCAAAAGCACTCACTAGAAAATAATCCAGCACGGCATTGAGAAAGATATTAAACACACTAATCCGAAATGGTGTCTGCCCATCTCCCAAGCCATAAAATACCCGGACTATGACATCTCGTCCTAAATAGACAAACATACCAATACCATAAGCCATCAGTACCGGAGCAACCTGCATCGCTGCCTGCTCATCGAAGGCTTGGCGTTCATAAACTACCCGTACAATTGGCATGGCTAAAGTTACCATTAAGGCACTCAAGGGGAACATGGTGAGAGCCGTCAAAATCATACCTTGACGAATCCGCTGCTTGAGTTCTGGCCAATTTTCAGGAGCAGCTAAACGGGAAAATACTGGCAGCAGAGGCACTAAAATCACATTGGAAATAATGCCTAAAGGGGTATTGACTAAGAGATTAGCAAAATTTAGGCTAGCACCTGCACCGGGAATATAAGAGGCAAAAAACAAATCAGTGTAAACATTAATATGCAGCATCCCAGAAGAGAGGGTTGCTGGTGCCATAACCTGAAAGACTTCTTTCACCCCTGGTGTCCGCCAGTCAAAGCGCAGGCGTAACTTACCCATATTGATGCGCCACTGGCTTATCAGTTGTACTAACCACTGGAGAATTGCTCCCACTAGAGTGCCACCAGCTAAAACTGCTCCCCCCAATAGGGCATATTCGGGTAAGCTAATTTTCTCTCCTAGTTGCAGTGCTAAAATACCCAAGCCGCCAATAACGGCAACACTGGAAAACAAGGGACTCACCGCCGGTAGCCAATATTCCTCTGCAGCATTCAAAGTGCCAAAACCAATACCAATTAGTCCCCCCAGTATTGCTAGGGGAGCCATAATCTGCAACTGTTGAATAGCGATCGCACGAACTTGCAACCCTTCCGGTGTTTTCAGAAAGCCTGGAGCAATCAAATCAATAAAGACTTCGGCAAATAGTACCAAGGCAATGGTAACTACCAACAGAATACATCCCACCAAGGTAGTGACAGTTTCCACTAACCGAGGAGCCTCTGAGCGATCGCGTTTAGCCAGTACACTAACTAAGGCACTATGAAAAGGACCATTAATTCCCCCCAACAGAACGAACAAAAAACCAGGGATAATATAAGCGTAGAAGTAGGCATTAGCCACTGGACCGACACCAAAGGCAGCGGCAATCACCTGTTGACGCACTAACCCAAAAACTTTACTAATGAGCGTGGCAACTGCCACAATTCCCGCAATTCCCACCAAGGACCGGGAAGGTTTCTGTTTATCAGACACAAATCCTTAAATAACGAGAGGATAAATAGGGCTTACTGAATAAGTAACAAGTAACAAGTAACAAGTAACAAGTCAAGAGTTCATGTTTGGATTCCCTGGTGAAAGTACAATTAACCAACAACAAACATCAAGCAATTAACCAAGGTAACCACATGGCTAAACTCAACAAACTGATAAACAGCACGGGTATGGTTAAGATAATGGCCATACGGGTATATTGAACCCAGCTGAGGTTAAGTCCTTTGCTGGCAAGGACTTGCAGCCAGATCAGAGTGGAGAGACTGCCGATGGGTGAAATTTTCGCTCCAATATTACAGCCAATTACATTGGCGTATACCATCGCTTCTTGAATAGTTGGTTCTAAACCAGTAGTGCCTTGAATTGCTTGAGCATTGAGCACTACTGTCGGTAGACTGTTCATGACACTAGATAGTATAGTTGCCAAGAAAGCAGTACCAATGGCACTAAGAGTTAGTCCCCAGTTAGCCAACTCTGCCAATAGTTGGCTCAAAAGCTCAATCATACCAGCATTACCCAAATGGATAACTACCACATACATGGCCACACTCAAGAAAATTGCTAGCCAGGGAATTTCCCTGCCTACTTGCTTAATGGGAATGATCGCTGGGGTATGATGGAACCAACGACCTGCTAAAGCCAGCAATATCAAAGCAGCGATCGCGGCGATTAGGCAAACGGGAATACCGAAAGCTTGGCCAATCAAGTAGCCGATAAACAGAAACCCTAAAATCACCAAACTCCATTGGCAGACTAAGGGGTCGCGAATAACTTGCTGGGATGAGGGTAAATTGGTAACTTGGTAGGTGGTGGGGAGATAAGGGTCAAAGAAGAACCAGAGGACACCAAAACTAGTCGCGATCGCGACCAAACTTACTGGTATCATAACCAGACTGTAGCGCAAAAAGGAAATATCGAAATAATCTGAGGAGATAAGGTTAACTAAATTGCTTATCGGTAGTAGCAAGCTACTAGTGTCGGCAAGCAAGCCAGTAGCAAAGACAAATGCCAAGATGGATCTGCTACTAAAACCTAACAGCAGCAGCATTTCCACTACAGTCGATGTCCAGATTAAAGCTGCACCAATATTGGTAAACCAAGTCGTGACAGAAACACCCAGTAGAAGTACCAAAGTAAACAGTATACGTCCATGACCTAAACCCCAACGAGTTGCTTGCAAGGCCAACAAACGGAAAAAACCTGCTTTCTCCAGAATGAGGGCAATTGTAATCAGAGCAATTAGGGTAAAAGTAGCATTATTGAGAATTGAAAATTGGGAATTGGGAATTGGGAACTGGGAATTCAATGAACCAGCAACAAGCGATCGCGAATATTGCCCAAGCCACATAAAATAGAAATAACCACAAAGACACAAAGGACACAAGGATTTTGGTTAAATAAATTATATCTATTGTAGGGGCGGGTTTAGCTATAACCTAGGCCATTCTACCCAAATATTGGACTCAAAACCCGCCCTGCCACCATCTTCCGGTTAATCCAACCAATTACCAGAACCGGTAACAAGCGATCGCGCATATTGGCCAAACCACATAAGATAGGAATAACCACAAAGACACAAAGGACACAAAGGTTTTGGTTAAATAAATCATATCTAATGATCGCGGCAAAATTTCCGTAATAGACTGCTGGACTGCTGTAGAACTCCAATTAGGAGCAACTGTTTTTTTGGCAACAAAGGCGTATTTTAATGTCGGACAATCAAGGATTTAGTTTCCCGCAATTGCTGATTGGCATAATCAGTATCTTGCTTGCCACTGCTAGTTTAGCCATTATGGTGAAAATGGAATGGGTTCCTGTAAAATTTGGCAAACAAGACCGTTTTTCCTGCGATTTGCAGCCGGATATCGCTACAGGTGGCGAAATTTGGACAGTGATGTATCGTAATGATCAGGAGACCAAACCCTGGTTAAAAATGGTGACAACTTTGGGGGGAAATTGGACTCCCGCAGAACGTTGCCAGGAAATTGCCCGGAAGTTAGAACTCTATCGTCAGGATGGGTTAACTATGCTTGCCTATCGTGAAGATCCGGCGACGCCAAGTCAGTATGTGATTTGCGCTTATACCAAGTTAAGTGGCGATAATTGTCCCTTGTTGATTACCTTAAAACCGAAGGCTGAACCCTACGAAACTTTGCGGGAGATGACAGCAGCGTTAGAAGGAAGTGATGGAGTTTACCAAAATAGCGATGGTTCGATTGTGGATACTCTTTCGAGAGAATCACCAGAGGTGCATTTGGAGAAGTTGTTGGCGGAAGAAGACAGGAAGTAGAATAAGCTATGGCTGATATTGGGACAAAAGGCTAGCATCAGGGCGTGCGGTAGGATAAAATGCTATCGTCGTGGTTTCTTCAATAGTCTCTTGCGGTTGTCAATCGCACTTCGGTTGTTAGAGTCGAATTGAATCGCTTTCTCATAAGATTTGAGGGCTTCATTGTAGCGTTTGAGGTTCTCTAGTGCCCAGCCTCGGTAATTCCAAGCATAAGTAAAGTCAGGTTGAATCTTGAGCGCTTTATCAAAGGAAGCGATCGCTTCTTGGTGTTTGCCTAACTCACATAGGGCACTGCCTCGACCATGCCAAGTATAAGCATAGTTAGGGTTTGCTGAATAAGTAATGAGTAATGAGTAATGAGTAATGAGTAAGAAGGAATGAAGCATTTATCCCGCGTTTTGGGCATTTGCCCCCCAAGGTTACCCAAGGATTTCCCCGCTCAACTGCAAGTTTTTTGAGCCAACAGATGCAAAAACCTTGCACTTATGAAGGAAAAGAATGCTTGAAACCATTGTCTGGCATGGCTTACACACTTATGCAGCAAACCCTAGTTAGGTTGAATCTCAATAGCTTTATCATAGGAAGTGAGTGCTTCTTGGTATTTGTCTAACTTATGTAGCGCAAAGCCTCGGTTATTCCAAGCATTAGCATAGTCAGGTTCAATCTCAATATAGGCGCACACCTATCCCATTGTTCAATAATAATAGCAAACAATAATGACAATCACAACCAAAACTCATATTCAGAGCGAAAAAGCGATCGCCTCAAACTAACCTAATGTTATTCCCAATTCCCAATTCCCCAATTCCCCAATTCCCAATTCCCCAATTCCCAATTCCCCAATTCCCAATTCCCAATTCCCAATTCCCCAATTCTACATTCTAAATTCTACATTCTACATTCTCAAAATGTTTTTCCATTAGCGTCGGCACTTGTTTGGGCTCAACCTTGACGTAACGGGATTTGTCTGGCATGAAGACAACACAAGGACCTTTCTTACACTGCTTCATACAGCCAGTACCTTTGAGGGCAACTTGGTTTTCCCAACCGCGATCGCGAATATAGCCTACTATTGATTCCCTAACCTTGCTACTTCCCCGCTTACGGCAAGAGGATTTTTGGCAAACCAGAACACAGGCTTTGGTTTTAGGTGCCGCAACGGCTGGTGATGCTGCACTCTTCTGCTGCTGAACAGGGGCTATTGATTGAAGCTGCTGAGCCTTGAGCTTAAGTTTACCAGTTTTCCTTTTGTACTTCTGCTTACCAGAAATTTGTACCCAGTCTCCAGGTTCTAAAACCTCAACTACAGAGCCACGCAGCTTTTTTAAGAGCTTGATATTGCGTTCTCCCTCTGATGTCGCCACCAGTATACGCTTCGGTGGCTTCCCAAAGTCACCGACAAAACCAACAAACCGTCCTTCTAAGCTGAACCTTGACTTTTTTTCTTTCTTGTGCTTTGCCACGCCCACATTTTCCATCAACATATAGTAAGGATAACCTTTTTGGCACTCCCCGGAGAGTCAACAAGCGATAATACATAATTTTTGAATTTTGAATGCAAGAATTCGCCGTCAGGCGCTCATTACTCATTGAATCCCTGCTGTCAGATATAAATTCTGATAGAATACACTTAATTTGAACAGGTAAAGACTACCATAAATGCAGTGACTCTGTGCTGGGGAAGTGGACTGTGCGAATTCCGCTCGATTATTACCGAATCTTAGGATTACCGATCCAGGCTAGCCCTGAACAAATCAGTCAGGCTTATCGCGATCGCACCTTGCAGTTGCCGCGCCGAGAGTATTCGGAAGTGGCGATTGCCTCTCGTAAACAACTTCTAGACGAAGCCTACGAAATTCTTTCTGAGCCTGAAGATCGCTCTGCTTATGATAGTAACTTTCTGACCAAAACTTATGATCAAGAGCCAGACCAGGCATTAGCGGCGAAGCGCTCTAGTCTAGGAGTCGTCACCAACTCTAATGTAAGCTCCCATACTCCTAGTATCGAAATCCAAGATCAGCAATTCGTTGGGGTATTGCTGATCCTGCAAGAACTTGGGGAATACGAACTCGTACTGAAACTAGGGCAGCCTTATCTAAGCAGTAATGATAGCATTAGCTTGGATAAGGGCAGTTTGGGAGACCCACAGTTAGTTCGAGCTGATATTGTTTTAACCCTAGCACTAGCCTGCTTGGAACTTGGTCGAGAGCAATGGCAGCAAGGTCAGTACGAAAATGCCGCCACTTCCCTAGAAACAGGTCAAGAATTACTCCTCAGAGAAGGTTTATTTCCCAGTGTCCGAGGAGAAATTCAGGCAGATCTCTACAAACTGCGTCCTTACCGTATCTTAGAACTATTAGCCCTACCGGACGCCAATATCAATGAAAGGCGCAATGGCTTGCGTTTGCTGCAAGATATGCTACAGGAACGTGGGGGCATTGATGGTAATGCAGATGATCAATCAGGATTAGGAATCGATGACTTTCTCCGCTTTATCCAGCAGTTGCGGGGTTATCTGACTGCGGCTGAACAGCAAAATCTGTTTGAGACTGAGGCACGTCGTCCTTCAGCTGTTGCTACTTACTTAGCAGTCTACGCCTTACTAGCAAGGGGATTTGCCCAAAGACAACCTAGCTGGATTGCTCGTGGCAAACAGCTACTGATGCGCTTGAGCAAACGTCAGGATGTTCATCTCGAACAAGCAGTATGTGCCTTACTGTTAGGTCAAACAGAAGAAGCCAGTAAAGCGCTCGAACTCTCCCAAGAGTATGAACCTCTTGCCTTTATTCGTGAACACTCTCAGGGGTCTCCAGATTTATTGCCAGGATTGTGCCTCTACGGAGAACGTTGGCTACAAAATTCGGTATTTACCCATTTCCGAGACCTAGCTGACCAGAAGGCATCTTTGAAAGAATACTTTGCTGATGAACAGGTACAGGCATATTTAGAAAATCTTTCAGATGCCACAGAAGAAACCCAGGACGAATGGGCAGTGGTGGAATCTCAGAAAAAAGCCTATGCAACTACAGTACCCCCAAGGGTAGATAGTGGCAAAAAACTGTTAACTACAGACAAATTTCCCCTAACTACTAATGAAGCAGTAACTGTCGCTTCACCGTGGACAAGAGAGCCTGCTACTGTCACAGCTAGTCGGACTAACTACTCTGCCGATATCGCTGCTAAGCAATCGCCAGTATCAAGTGTCTCCAGTATCCCCACAGCTCAACGGATTGCTCCCACACCAACGGTAAGAGATTCAAAAGTTACAAGCTTCCCTCATGAAAAGTTACAACATCGACTAAACCAGCCAAGAAGTAGTTCTGAGGGAATGACGAGTGGCTCTACCCCCAGGAGTTCTGTAGTTCCAGAGCCATCCAGTGGCGGGGTCAGTCCGGATGGTCTAACTCTTAGTAATCTGCAACTGATATCTAACAAGTCCAGACCTTTCTCAAAAACTAGGCGTTCACTATTACCTACCCTTCTAATCCTGATCGCATTGGGAGTCCTTGGTCTATTTTTGATCAGATCGTTAATCGGACGCAAGACACCAGAACTAACGGGGGAACAGCCTCAAGTGGAACTAGAGGAGCCTCCCGTAGAAATCCCTGAGTCGGACAGTTCGATAACCGCTCCAGAGGGTTTGTTGACAGAGGAGACGGCTAAGCAAGTAATCCAAACTTGGTTGTCTACTAAGAATAATGCTCTAGGTACAGAGTATCAAGTTGAGCAATTAGCTCAAATCTTAGTTGATCCGAGTTTGTCCAATTGGCAGCAAAGAGCCCAAGAAACTAAGCAAAATGGTGCTTACTGGGAGTACCAGCACGAGGTTGAAGTGAACTCAGTTATTACCAGCGATGATAACCCAGATCAAGCTACGGCAGATGCTGCTGTCAAGGAAGTTGGTTCTTTTTATCAAAATGGTGAGCTCAACCAAGCCCAATCCTATGATGAAAACTTGCGAGTACGGTATAACTTAGTGCGCCAAGAGGGTCAGTGGTTTATTAGAGATGTGAGTGTTTATTAGAATATAAGACAACAATTTCTGTGGAACAGGCATCTTGTCTGTAGCTTCTTCTTTATGCTACTATTGAAGAATAATGGAAAGGTTGTGCGCATATAAGGTAGTCTCTAGTAAAGAAAGCGATCGCACCTCTCATCAGCTCCTTATTCAAAGATTCATTTGTAGAACAGGCTACTAGCCTGTCTCAGCCACAGACTAGTGGCGCAACACACCTAAAATGATGTAACAGCCGAACATACAGCTGCGGTGCAAGGGGCGTTATTGGAGAAGTACGAGCCTACTACCGTCAAGAAAATGATATGTGCCTTGCGACGAGTATTGAGGGAGGCTTACAAGCTTAGATTAATTAATCTTGAG
>JAAHGR010000182.1 GCA_010672425.1 Symploca sp. SIO2E6 | reverse complement strand
CAAGATGCGATCGCAATTTTATTTTTTCCTGAACTTGGGTAATATATTGAGTAACCTGGTCATCAGCTTGTCCTGGTATTAGGTGATCTTTCAGTTGAAATAAATCTACTGAGTTGGGATATAGAGCCTGAAGTTTAACCAGCTTTTCTAGGGTTTCGGGGTTAATAATCGCCATCTTATGTACTTTTGCCGCGTCGGCAAGTTGCGGAGTGGGAACACCAGGACCAATGATTAACTTAGCTGCTTGCTGAAGTAGTGCTTCATTTTGTAAGCGTAGGGTTCCCAAATTCAACAGTTGTACTGCGGTGTCATTAGGGATTTTCCTACCAGCCTTACACTCACCCACTAGGGGATAGGGTTGGGAACAGAATAAATCTAAGCCACCAGCACCGCCTTTGTGGGAATAGTCAATCGTGAATCCCAAAAACTCTAGGCTATCACGAACCACATTCTCAAAATCTGTCCCGGCTTGATAGTTACTTTTGCCTTGATCTAGTTCTTGACTGCGGTTACCCAAAGCAGTAATAGTATTAATCCAAGTCAAATGGGGAGAAAGTGGCTCTCTAGGTTGCTGACTACTCCAACCGAGGAATCTTCTGATGTCTTCATCTAAGGCTTTAGCAGCAGGATTACTATCTGAGAGTTGAGAAATGGCAGAGTGCAATGAGTGCAATTCAGGATGTTGTGGCGGCTGTCGATGTTGTAGCTGCTGTCGCTGTTGCAGGAAGTGGTTATTGCTTAACACAGGAATTGCTTCATTCACTCTAATCAGTTGTGGCAGACGAATAAAACGAGAAGGAGATTGGACTGGTATCGCTGTTACTGGTTCAGGTAACCGATAAACTCTGAGGTAAGCTAGAAAGATATGACCCTGCTGTAAGCAGTTGGCTTGGAATGCTGCTTCTGTCCATACCGTTAATTGAGATAAAATCTGCCAAGATTCAGCAGGATCAAGACCTTGACAGAGTTCACATTGGGCCCAAGCTTGAAGTAAAACTGTCTGAGTATCTAGTTTTGCTAGAGTCTTTTGGGCAGTTGGCAAGAAATTGGGACAATAATATTCCTCTGTAGGCAGTAAATTAATTGAAGTGTCACAAGGATAGAGAGCAAATTGCTTTCCCGGATGAACAAATTTTCGAGACATCGCAACAATCACCCGTCCTTCGATTAAGGCTTCGATGTCTGGTGCTGGTAAAGGGAAAGCGATATTAATAGTAGTTGATGTATCCATATAGAGCAATTGCCGTAGGGGTGGCGAATTCAAAATTAAAAATTGATGGAGTCGCCGATCTTATTGTACAACTTCAAGATCTTGTAGGTTGGGTGGAGCGCAAGCGAAACCCAACACCGAGAGAATTGGCGTTAGGTTTCGCTTTTGGTAGCTTCCCTGGAGATTTTGGTCAAAGGGTTGACAAAACTTCACCCAACCTACAGTTATATGTCACAATATACGAAGTAACTCTTCCCATTGATACAGTTATGTCCCAAACACACATCAGATTTGATTGGGCAATTAAAAAATTACTCAGAAATAAAGCTAATCATGTAGTTTTAGCCGGTTTCCTCAGCGAGTTATTGGGGAAACAAGTCAAGATACAATCCATACTCGAAAGTGAAGGCAATCGACAAGCCGAGGATGACAAGCTCAATCGAGTCGATATCGTCGCGGAAAATGCTCAGGGTGAATTGATTCTCATTGAAGTGCAAAACTCGACAGAGCAAGATTATTTTCATCGGATGCTCTACGGCACAGCCAGATTAATTACCGACTTTCTGGAAAAAGGAGAAGCTTACTCTAAGGTGAGAAAAATCTATTCTGTGAATGTAGTCTACTTTTCCTTAGGACAAGGGGATGATTATATTTACCAAGGGAGATTAGATTTTAGAGGACTGCACTTAGAAGATTCCTTAACGCCATCGATAAGACAGAAGGAGCTGTTTAACATCAAGAAAGTATATGAGATATTTCCCGAGTATTATCTGATTAAGGTAAACAACTTTAACGAGGTAGCGAAGAATACTTTAGATGAATGGATATATTTCCTGAAAAAGAGCCACATCAAAGAGGAATTCACAGCCCAAGGTTTAGCAGAAGCGAAGGAAAATTTACTAGTAGATAGTTTGAGCGAGCAAGAAAAAGCCAACTACATGAGATATATGGAGAATAGGCGCTATGAAAAGAGCATAATCGAGGGTTCCCGCTCCGAAGGAAGATTGGAGGGTCGAGAAGAAGGTCGAGAAGAAGGTCTCAAGGAGGGTCGAGAAGAAGGTATTAAGGAGGGTCGAGAAGAAGGCAAACAGGAGGAAAAGGTTAACATAGCTAGAACATTAAAACACCAAGGCATAGATATTGAAGCGATAGCACAAGCAACAGGATTGACTAGGGAGCAGATTGAGAAGCTTTAATGAGTAATGAGTTTTGAGTAATGAGTTTTGAGCGCCTAACGGCGAATTCAAAATTCATTACAAACAACAAACAACAAACAACAACCAACCAACAACAAACAACAAACAACAACCAACCAACAACAAACAACAAACAACAAACAACAAACAACAAACAACAAACAACAACCAACAAACAACAAACAACAACCAACAAACAACAAACAACAAATAACAAACAACAAACAACAAACAACAAACAACAAACAACAAACAACAAACAACTAAACTGTACCAGGAACACTAATGGGGAAATCATCACCAAATATATGACTACGTTGTTGACCAGAGGGATCGCTCAAGATGTCTTTGAGTAAATGATTCTCTAGTGCTAACCTTTGAGTGACGATAAAATCTTGGATTTGCTCTGGGGATAAGCCGTGTTGTTGATGCTCATGATTAACCATCAGTATCGCCAAGAGGGGTTTAATGTCTTCTTCTCTCAACAGTACCCACTCACCCCCTTGATCCCTTAAAAGTTTATCAGCATTGTCTCTAGCTCTCCGTGCCGCTGCTGATATACCATCTGAACGTACTAAACAACCACGAGTGAGATCAAACTGTTTGTAATCGACTAAGCGCTTTAAGGCTGCACCTATGCTATTACCAGCAGACTGCTGAATTACAGCCACCCCAATTTTGACAGGTTTGCCATTCTCTTCACCAATAATCTTAAAGTCAATGTAGCCACTTGCTTCAACTTCTGTAATCTCTTTCAGGGTTACTCCTTCAACTGTCTCTCCTACTAAGGTAGCAAAATTGAACTTTAGGGCTGCTGCAATAAAATCTTTATCAGTCCAATGGCTCTCTAAGTTTTTGTCCAGATATGCTAATCTTTGCTTGTAAGCATCTTCTACTGGATGGGATTCTGGTTGTTCGGGAAGTTTAAAATTCTCAGCACACCACCTCAAAAGACCTCTGACAGTAGGCTTCTGTTTACCAAGTGCTTCGAGTTTGCTTTCCTCATAGGGATAGAGAGGATGAGGTGGAATCTGTTGATGTTCTTGATAAAACTCTTGCAACCAATGAGACACTACTGCCACAATATCATCAGAGTTGAGATAGTTCAAAGTGATTGGTTCTCTTTTAGGGTTTTCGCTGACTAGCCTATCAATAACTCCTTCTGTTTGGGGTAAAGTCTTAACCTGATCTCTCCAAGTTTCAGGATACATAGCCAGCAGCAGAACACAGCCTTTAATGTTGTTGTATACATCCTTGGCTAAATTAGCAACCACCTGGGCAGTTGTGAAACCATTGTCATCAACATCGATAGTATCTAATTCGTCAAAGCAGATGACGGGAACTTTGTAATTGCTGGTGATATCTAAAATCTGTCGTACAGTACCTAAAGCTTCTGCTTCTCTATCCTCTCTTGTGGAGTTAGGTAGTCCCATCAATTCAGCTGTTTCCTGAGCTAATTCCCTGCCGGAGAGCCAATGAGTGGCATAGATAGCATGGTCTGCTGATATAGTCCACAAAATTGCTTTAAGTATGTAAGGATTGTTAATATGAGGCTTACAGGGCAAAACTACATTCGTCAACTTCTCAACTGTTGTCCGAGAATATTTCTCCCACCAAGATGGAAATTTATTTATATACTGCTGAGGCGTGTAATGCCAATCCTTGGCTTCATTAATTAAAGCGGCTGCTAGTTCTTGCCATTGCATCACTCCTGGAGAACTACCAAAAGCTCTGAGGCTAGAAACTATGGTTTCAAGAAATTGGTATTTAATCTGATTTAAGTGGTCATACTTGTTAACGTAGACAAACAAGCCA
This sequence comes from Symploca sp. SIO2E6, assembly GCA_010672425.1. Classification (GTDB taxonomy): domain Bacteria; phylum Cyanobacteriota; class Cyanobacteriia; order Cyanobacteriales; family Coleofasciculaceae; genus Caldora. The sequence continues at coordinate 7,637 of JAAHGR010000182.1, read as the reverse complement.
TTCCCCTCTGCCTGCAAACGCTGGCGAATCCTACTAATGAGATGACTTTTCCCCACTCCCTTTTCAGCTGTGATGGTAATACCTACGGTTTCACGCTGCTTTTGGTGTACCTGGGTAATTGCTTCAAAAATCGCATTGGAGGCATGAGCATTGATTGCAGGCACATCTGGAAAACCCTTACCCCATATTTGTGATGTCGTAACAACAGTATTGCCAGCAAAAGGGTTTTTGTTACTAATGAGTTCTTCAATTGGAGATTGAGAGTTATTCATAGTAGTGTGAGGTAACTAGGGAAAATTCGCTATAAGCAGGTAGTGTTAAACAACGCAAGTAAATTTGTAGTGCGAGCATCTTGCTCGCTTTCAGTAATTCCTCCGGAGCAAGATGCTTCTACCAAAGAATTGTTTGTGCAACTTTGGGGTATCCCCAAAATACTTGTTACATGCACCATTGCTCTCCTACAAAACCTGCCGAAGTTCATGTACTTAAGGTTTGAGATGTCTAGCATAACAGCGTAAGCCATCAAATTCTGTAGTAATCGAATCTTCGATTTTGTCCGGTGCACTGTCTTCTACACTGCCACCTTGAAGCTGAAAGATGTCATCTGCTTGCATCTCCAGCAACCATTCGTCGAATTGATCGCGGGTCACCTGATTGCCAATTGCCCTTCTGATCAGATAAATCGGCACCAAATGATCCAAGTTATAGTCGGAATTCAACTGTTCATACACAGCCAACGCTACCGGCTGAAACTCTTGATAAGAAGCGATCGCTTTTTCCTCATTTTGCCCTGATGCCGCCTTCCTACTCACCGCACCATCCATCTGAGCAATCCACTTCAGCAAAGCATTAGCCACCCAAGTCCCGACAATCGTACCCTCAAACTGCACCTCAGATTGTTTGAGCAATTCCCCTAGCATCTCCACTCCTGGAGGAAAGAGAGAAAACTTATTTTTAGCGATCGCGATCGCTCCTTGGTGCTCCAATTCCTCAAAGATTCCCTGATAGTCTGCTACTTTGCGCTTCTTAGGGACAACTCGCTTGGTTACCTGACTTTTCTTCACTTGAGTCTCGTCAGCACCCAGATACCACAAAGCCAGAAGTAGGCGAGTTTTTGCTTGAGTCTGATTAATCTGGGAAGTGCTCGCTTTCGCTGTTGTTGGCATTTGAACTCTTAGAGGGAGCTAGCATTTACAAGGTTGACCGGAAATCCACCTTGAGATATAGTAACATCTCTTTTCAAGGTCAGCTATAACTGGTTTTTGGGAATGGGAAATGGGGAATGGGGAATGGGGAATTGAGAATTAAATTCACTTGTTATCTTTGAAGAGGCAGATGAGTAATATAGTTCTGATACTCATCATCCATTAGATAACAAAGCATTATGGCTTGTTTGTTGCTGTGACTGTTTGGTTTTTGTGTGAACCCAATACGCCCTTGGCGCGAAGTGCTTTGTATACTTTCGGATCTGTGCCGTATTTGGCAATTCGCTCTTGGAAACTAATAATTCCAGGATGAGGGTTTATTTCCTGAGCCTTGCGCTGCTGATCACTCCAATCCAGCCAATCTACGAAATATTTGCCAACAGCTTCCCGATGGTGCAAGTAATACAAAATTGTTGCATAAACTTGCTCCAAAGTCACAGTACGAAACTTCAGCTCAATTTCTTCTGGAGATAGTTTGCACTGAATGTACTGATAAAGAATACTCTCAATGCCAACCCGTGTTCCTTTAACCCGAATATCATTTGGTGCCAAAAAGTCGAAATATTCCTCTATCTGCATATTGCATTTTCCGATAATCTGCTTATTGAAACATGGCTGCGATCGCTGTAGAAGCTAGAAACCGGGTTTGGAGGTGACGCTATCAACGAGATATCAAGGCTCTGACAAGAGAAACCCGGTTTCTTGACCAGCTCTCTAGAATATAAGTTGTCAACTACTATATATGTGCCTACACTTTACCATTATAAAATAATAGTAGAAAATTAGCAATATTGTCAACTCCTTTCGGGGGATGTCACAGGCAAGATGCCAGTTCCACAAACCTGCCACAGGCAAGATGCCAGTTCCACAAACCTGCCACAGGCAAGATGCCAGTTCCACACAACTAACACCTGCCACTGGCAAGATGCCAGTTCCACACAACTAACACCTAATCATCCCAGACCTTCAATTACGGGATGGAAGAAAAATGCTAACCCGACAACTATATAGGCTGCTATAAGTAAAATCCCCTCCAGCCAGTTAGAATTACCATCAGAACTGATGGAATTAGCAATTAACACTGATACTGCAACTGCCACCAGTTCAAAGGCATTAAAATCCAAATCCATTGGTTGGCCCATCAACCACCCAGCTAGGACTAAAACTGGTGCAACAAATAGGGCAATTTGTAAACTCGAACCTACTGCTACCGAAACAGAAAGATCCATCTTGTTTTTCATCGCGACAGTAACAGCAGTGGCATGTTCTGCAGCATTACCAATTATTGGTAACAAAATAACACCAGTAAACAGTCTGGTTAACCCTAAGGTTTCCGTGGCTTCTTCCAGGGTTTCAACCAGCAATTCTGACTCAAGAGCAACAAACAGGGTAACACCTAGTAGCACTCCAATCCACAACCACAGGTTAGGTTTATGTTCTGAATGCTTTTCCCCAGAGTCGCTTGCCTCATCTGAAGCCGTCTCCAATTCCGCTACACCAACATCGAAAAGATAGCTATGGGTTTTCATCGAAAATAGTAGTGTTAGCCCATAAACCAAGATCAATACTATAGCAACTGCTACAGAAAGTACCTGTAAGGTAGCTTGATCAATACCAGTAGAAGTGGCATCTACCGCAGTTGGCAAGAGAATCGCAATTACCGCTAAGTTCATTGAGGAAGCATTCATCCGCGCCAAAACTGGCTGAAATTCTTGCTCTTTGTAGCGTAAGCCTCCCAAAAGCATGGAAAAACCCATCACCAGGAGCAAGTTACCGATAATCGAACCAGTGATAGTTGCTTTGACAACATTGACTAATCCTGCGTTGAGAGCAATCAAGGCAATAATTAATTCAGTGGCGTTGCCAAAAGTCGCATTTAACAAACCTCCCAGATTGGGACCAAGCACTACAGCAATTTCTTCTGTGGCAGTACCCATAAAGGCCGCTAGGGGGATAATTGCCAAACCAGAGGTAATAAAGACAACTGTCGAACCCCACCCCAGAAAGTGCGCTGCAATAGAAATGGGGACAAATAGTAGCAAACTATACAAAATTGTGTTTTTGTTGAACATCCAGTTTGTGAAATATGATGATATACACAAACAGTATATTGAGAATTGGGAATTGGGAATTGAGAATTGGGAATATCCTCCTTGTCTCCGTGTCTCCGTGTCTCCGTGTCCCCGTGTCTCCCCATCTCCTCATCTTGACAATGAGCACTATTGTTTGCTATAGTTAATCATTACTTAGTTCTTAATTCTCATAAACACCCGAGCACAATTACGTCCCGGCATCCCAGAAATAGAACCTCCTGGATGGGTACCAGCTCCGGTCAGAAATAACCCTTTAATTGGTGTTTTATAGTTAGCAATTTCTGGTAAGGGACGCAAGAAAATCATTTGATCCAAGGTCGTATCGATATGAGAATAATTGCCTTTATAAGCTCCCAGCCTTACTCCCAATTCCGCTGGACTTTCCACCCGACGTGCTATAATTGCTTGCCTAATATTCGGTGCATAATCTGCTAACTTATCGATTACCCGGTCAGCAACTTTATGCTTTAACTCATCTGTCCAACCAGTACCATTTAAACCAGTCCCCTCGGCTCCCGCAATCTGATAAGGAGCAAAAAACTCGATCCACAGAGTATGTTTACCTGCTGGTGCCATAGAGGGATCTAAGACTGTGGGTACATCCAAATACACAGAAGGGTTGGAGTCAGGAATCTGTCCCATTTGTACCAAGGCATGAGCTTGTTCTACATGAGCTACGGAATCAGCAATCAGTACCGAACCAACCAAATACTCATCTTGGTGGTTAAAAGCTTCAAAGTGGGGTAATTCTGATAAGGCACAGTCAATTTTAAGAATTGTTTCGTTATTATTAACAATTCTCCTCTTTAACCTCTCCCCCAAATTGGGCTCTACTGCCTGGAGAGCACTCTGGTCAACCATCTCTAGGAATAACCGCTGAGCGTCAATATTAGAAATTACCCCTTTGCTGGCACGATATTCCTTACCCCCGAATACTTTTACTCCCACAGCGCGACAACGATCATCAATTAAAACCTGCTGAACCCGCTGCTCACATAACACAACACCCCCTTTACTTTTGACCAGCTTTAAGAGAGCTTCAATAAGGCCACCAGTACCACCTTTCGGTCTTGCCATCCCAGGATGGTGGCGCAGGGACATGATCATGGCTCCAATAGCATTAGTTTTTTGGGAAGGAGGTGCTCCTAATTCGGCGGCTAGTCTAGCCAGGGGAGCCTTGAGAAACTCAGAATCAAACCACTCGTTGAGGATATCTTCGGGACTAGTAATCATATTGCGCACCCAGTCAAGGGTCTTGTGGACACCACCAACTACAGACCAGGCATGTTGTATATTCTCCAGACGATAGTTACCCAAAATATCGATAATTGACTGAGGCGGTGCATTAAACAAAGGAACGATCATACTGGTAACTCGTTGCCAGTAATCAATAAATTCAGCATATTTTTGCGCGTCGTGCTCGCTATAGCGAGCAATCTCGGCACAAGTCTTCTCCACAGACCGGTGACCCAAGAAATATTTACCATCGGGATGGGGACAAAAAACCACCGGGTCACAAAACAGATATTCTAAGCCATAGCGTCGGAGTTCTAACTCCTCGACAACAGGTCCTAAGTGAATAAACTCGTGGTCAATAGCACAAAGATTAAACTTAAAACCCGGTGCTTCCTTTGGTAGTGCTTCCTCAGTAGTGGCAGCACCACCAGGGACAGAACGGGCCTCCAAGAGCAATACTTTATAACCAGCTTTGAGCAAGTAAGCAGCACAGACTAATCCATTGTGACCGGCACCAATAATGACAACATCATAAGATTCCACCATAATTAAACCGATATTCCGCACGACATAGTGTATTGTACGCAAGTTACATGATAAAAAACTCAATCTTACATTGGCTTAACAAACATCTTGCCACCAGAAACTCCGCCCCCTGTAACTTGAAATACGTTTGTTTTTTTTTGTATTACCAAATGTCGGTTAAATTCAGAAAAAGTAGATAATATAAGACCTTACAACCTTAGAGCCTTCTGCCTTTTGCCTTCTTGTGCTATGGGCTCAAGTGTGGCTGAAACTTCAGAGTCGCGGCTATACTGGCAAAGTCTGGATATTCTTGTAAATAGCAAGTCTCGAGAGAAATATGAGTTCTGTTGTTAAAGTTGTTCGACCCTCTGGTATCTTAGATGGCACCAAAGCTGGTCAGTTCCGCCAGGAAATTACTAAATTGGTGGAATCTAATGTAGATATCGTGTTGATTGATTTCGCCGATGTTACGTTTATGGATAGTTCCGGCTTAGGGGCACTGGTTCTGGCTCTGAAAACCGTTCGTGCAGCTGGTGGCAAGCTGTTTATTTGTTCCGTCAATGACCAAATCAGGATGCTATTTGAATTGACAAGCATGGATCGCGTCTTTGAAATCCATGAGAACCGAGAAGCGTTTGAGGAGTCCGTTGCTTCCACCCACTAGGCAAGATTACTCTTGCTCTGGGACTCCTATTAACCAAAGTTGATTTCTAGCAGGGATAAATCATCATCGAAATTATCTTGGGGATTGATCGAGGCAATAGAATTGAGCACCTGATCCAGATTATGTGCACTATTGCTCCTACAGTCAGCGAGTAGCTTGACAAAGGGCTCCAATCCCCAGATATTACCATCACTTTGGTTAATTTCGTAAATCCCATCGCTAAAGAGATAAAGGGTGCTCGATTCTGCAACCTCGCAGCTTTGCTCAATATAAGCAGCCTCAGGGAACATACCAATGGGTAAACCTTGAGTCTTCAAGCGTTCCACCTGAATGGATGAATTGGGACTCTCACAGAGCAAAATGGCTGGTGGATGTCCTGCACTAGAGTAAGTTAATTTGCGATTAAACCGGTTATATACCCCGTACCAGATAGTAAAGTACTTATCATTGCGTTGAGTCATCTGGAAAGTGTCATTTAACCCTCCCAGGACATCGCTAGGTTTGTAGTAATTGATGTGAGGCAGTGCTCGCGACTTCAATAGGTTCAAGACCGAAATAGTCGGTAAGGCAGCTTTGAGGCCATGTCCAGCAGCATCTAGTAAATAAATTGCCAAATGTTCTGAATCTAGCCAGTAATAATCAAAGCCGTCGCCTCCGAGCTGAAAAGAAGGAATAAATCGGGAGTCGATAGTCACCGGTTGTTCCGTCATCCGGTCTGGAAGAATAGAACTCACGTATTCAGCAGCTGCGGCTAGTTCTGCCTCCAACAGCTGCTTCTGGTTTTGTAGATCGCGACTGAGTTGATGTAACCTTAAACCAGCTCTTACCCGCGCCTGCAATTCAGGCATTTCGATGGGTTTGGACAAAAAGTCATCAGCACCAGCATCCAAACCTTGGACACGATCCTCAATTGAGGTGCGAGCAGTCAGCAACACAAATATGGTAGTAGAAAGCTCAGGTGTTGCCTTGACTTGGCAACAGACCTCTAGTCCGTTCATACGCGGCATATTCCAATCGCAAAGGATTAGCCCCGGACATAACTCCTGTGCTAATGCTAAACCCTCTTCACCGTTACTGGCAACTGAAATATCGTAACCCCGTTTAGCAAGCGTCCGTTTCAGTAACATCTGAATAGCTGGGTCGTCATCAATAATCAGAATTTGGCTCATGGTATTGAAGTACTACAATTCACTATTAGATTTGCAGATGCACATACTAACAAAGAGGTTAGCAACTATATTCGGTTACCGTGTAGTTGCTTCAGGAAAGAGTTCCGTTCCCAAGCAAGTTAATCAATGCTCAAGCAAAGTTTCAGATCCAGGGTAAACTGAATTGTTCCACGAAGAAACAGATGTGCATTTGTGTTCAGGGTGTAGTGTCGTTGATTTAAAGGGCTTTGAGCAATTGAAAGACTCTCACAAATATATCAAGCAATTTCCCTCCGACCTTAAGGCATTAGACCAGATTTTGTCATGGTTTGACCAGCTTAACCAACCGTCTATTCCCAAAAAAGTCTGGTTGCAGTACCAATTAGCACTAGCGGAAGGATTCACCAACGCTGTTCGTCATGCCCACAAAGACATATCGAGTGAGGTTTCGATTGAGATCGAATTCACCATCACTCCCCAGCGTCTAGAACTCAGAATCTGGGACTGGGGACCCCCCTTTGATTTAGAAGGCAAGCTTCAGAATCTGGAAGGTCAGATAGATCTCAAGGCTGGAGGAGGGCGTGGTTTGGCCATCTTACACAAAATTTCCGACCAACTTAGTTACACACGCACAGACGATAACCGTAATTGTCTGCTAATCGCGAAATCTTATTAGGAGGCAGGAGGCAGGAGGCAGGAGGCTGCAAAGCAGGAGGCAGGAGGCAGGAGGCTGCAAGGCAGATAATCTTTCTCCTCAGCTTCCCCA
>JAAHGR010000181.1 GCA_010672425.1 Symploca sp. SIO2E6 | reverse complement strand
AGGTATGGATGTGGAAATAGCTAAGTCACTCACCAATTTATATTCATCGATTATGCTCCTAACTGAGGAAGGTGTTTTGCCTAGCAACAAAAAGTCTGGATATGTTCTACGAAAAATGATTCGTTGCATCGTTCAGTTGCTATACATCGAGCCTTATACACTAGTTATTGACTCTGTTAAAGCAGCAACTAACTGTTATTTAAGTTTGATAGATAATTGTCAAGATTCTCATAGAAGGAACTTTCTATCAGTGATTACAGATGAATGTGTACTATATATCAAAAGTATTGATCGTGGTAAACAACTAGCGAGAAAGTTCTTAAGAGGAAAAGAACAAATTCCAGTAGAAAATTTGTATAGCAATATTAAAGATACTTTTGGTTTACCTCGAATTGTTATCAACGAGCTATTGACACAACTTGAATAAAACAACTTTGTTGATAAATACTTGTCAAGTATACACAAAAAGTATATAGGCTATGAATGAACAGGAAATAGAAGATATAAGCGCCTCTCTATATGATTATGTTTTTGAGTCCAGAAATGACATATCTTTCTACTTAGGTATTGCAGAGTGGTTGGGTTCTCCAATATTAGAAGTTGGATGTGGAACAGGCCGAATTTTGCTACCCCTTGCGCTTGCTGGATTTGAAGTTGTTGGCATTGACATCAATACTTCTCGATTAGCTATCTGTGAATCCAAGTTGCTTAAAGAATCTGATAGAGTTCGGATAAGAGCATCAGCACTCTTCGGGGATATGCGTGATTTTACACTTGACAGAGAGTTTGCTTTAATCTTGACACCATTTCGTAGTTTTCAGCATCTTCTTACCCCAGAAGATCAGCGGACAGCTCTGTTTAACATGAAACGACACTTAAAACCTAATGGAAGCCTACTTATAGACATCTTTAACCCATCTATACCATTCCTTGCAGATTCTCAATATTTAGAAGAATTTGGAGAAGATCCACCTATCACATTACCTGATGGAAAACAAGTTTTCAGACGAGATCGCGTTGTTTCTCGAAACTATTTCAATCAGACTCAAGAGGCAGAAGAAATCTATTACGTCCATCATCCAAGCGGAGTTGAGGAACGCATAGTTAAATCTTATAGTTCAAGATATACTTTCCCTTTCGAGTTAGAATATTTGCTGGCTAGCGTTGGTTTTTCGATTACAACTATTTTTGGGGATTACGATAAATCCGCTTATGGTGATAAGTACCCAGGTGAGTTAATCGTTATTGCCCGTAAAAGTGAATGATTACGGCATTTATGTCAAATCTAGTTTGATGTTCATAAACTGAACAAGTTAAGTGTACATGAAATACGATTATTCCAATAATCTAATGCTAGACAATATTACTTCAACTCAGATAGAGAATATGACTTATGTCGAGTTTATTAGTTTTATTAGAGAGACAAATCGTTGTCCTGGAGGCAAAAACACAATACGAAAAATACTGCAAAATACATTTATTAATTCAGCATCTAAGGTTCTAGAATTAGGCTCTAATACAGGTTTTACTTCGTTAGAAATTGCTCGTGTCGCTAAATGTCATGTTGTTGGAATTGACGTTGTTGAAAGTGCGGTTATTGAATCTTGTCGTGAGCTTTCAAATGATGTGCCAGATATTCAAAAATTAGTCAAATTTGAAGTCGGTTCAGCTTTAAATATTCCCTATCCAGATAATACTTTCGATTTAGTGGTAGTTGGAGGGGCTACTTCTTTTATCGAGAATAAGCAACAGGCATTAGAAGAATACTATCGGGTCTTGAGACCTTGGGGATTCCTATCGGTAACTAACCTTTATTACCACGAGGTGCCGCCAGAGACTGTTGTCCAAAATGTATCAGCTATTATCGGTATAAAGATTGAGTCTTGGAATGCAGAACAATGGCTTGAATTATTTAATACAAATACCTTGTTTGAAACTTATTTATTTGAGAAACATAGACTTAACCCGCAATCCTCAGAACGAATTTCAGAGTATGTCGAGTATTTCCTCAAAAAAGATCATTTATGTAGCTTACCTACTGATGTGAAAAATACTATTAGAAGGCGATGGAGACAAACAATTGATGTATTTAATGAGAACCATAAGTATCTTGGATTTATGCTAACTATCTTTAGAAAAAGAGCTTTACCAGAAGAACCTGAACTTTTTTGAAACAAAATAAATATATGAGCATCCTTCTACGTCCACCCTCTTTTAAAATGGGTAGTAATCTTGCAGTATTCTCTCCTTCATCACCTGGAAATGCACTGTTTCCCCATAGATTAAAACGTGGAGTGACAGCCCTCGAAAGTTTGGGATTTCAGGTGCAAGTACCAGAATTTGCATTTAAGCAATATGGCTATACCGCTGGTACTGCGGAAGAGCGTGCTAATGAGTTAATGCGTCTCTTTGAGGATGACACCGTTGATGGAATTATCTGTAGTATAGGTGGGTTTAATTCTAGCGATATACTTCCTCTACTTGACTACTCTATTATCTCAAAGCACCCAAAGATATTTGCTGGCTACAGCGATGTTACTGCCTTGCTACTGGGTATATATGCGCAAACCAATCTTGTTACCTTCCATGCACCTGCTATCTTGCCAGAATGGGGAGATTACCCGGAGCCGCTTGCCTACACAGTGAGATCTTTCCGAGATTTAACTGAAGCAAGATCAAACTTCGTCAAGTATCAACCACCAAACGAATGGACTAACGAATTTCTAGATTGGCATAAGGGAGAAGACAATCGTCCCAAAAATATGTATCAAAATTTGGGTTGGAAGGTTCTTAAAGAAGGTGTAACAGTAGGGTGTCTAATTGGAGGAAATATTGAAACACTTAACTTTCTCGTTGGTACTCCGTATTGTCCTGACTTTTCTGGCTCTGTTCTTTTTCTAGAGGCGACTGATGCTGAAGCTTATCTCCCGCGATTACATCGGGCATTGACTCATCTTTGTCTATGTGGAGTTTTTGATAAGATCAGCGGACTACTTGTGGGGAAGTGCCCCGATGCTCATCCTGTCTCAGGTATTGATCTAGAAACTGTTATCTCAGTGGTCACAAAGTGCTTCAATATTCCTATTGCGTTGAATATTGATCTGGGGCATACCAATCCGATGCTAACTTTGCCTATTGGAATCCAAGTAAAATTGAGTTGTATCGGTACAAGTGTTAGCTTAGAATTGCTAGAATCTGCTGTTAGTTAATAGCGTCAAATTTCATTTTTTTCCAGAGACTCCCGCCCGCCCATGTCATATATGTCAAAACTTTAACTATAGCCCTCCATTACTAAATGATGATCAATTAACTTCATCATCAAATGCAATTGGTGAGTTTCTTCACTTCGTGGTTTTTGATTAAGTGGCTTATATTTCTATGCAGTGGTGACTATGATAAATATAGACGAGAAATTTTTAAGGCTTATGCATAGCCCTCCAAAGCTTCTTTTGGTTGAACACGGAGGTCAAACAAAAGAATTTATATTTCAAAAAATTAGAGGCAAATCCATTGAGCTTTATCTTGCCTGTTCTCAGATTCCAATTTGGCTACAAAAGTATGTTTATCCTGAAAATATTATTAAAACCGATACTTACAACTCGGTCATACTTATCTCAGATGTCTCTGCCTTTATGGTTTCTCATAAAATATCATTTACGGCAGTTGGAACATTTTGGGAACATACTGTTACCCAAACTGCGGATTTAGTCGCTGCTTTGGATTTGGTGGGGGTTACTCCTGGTGCAGCACGACGTAGTTCAGCCAATAAGATACTAATGCGGGAATATTGCAGAAAAGCAGGCATCTGCACACCGAAACTGACTGTCCTTCGTAATATTAAACAACTACCCGACGCGCTTGAACAAGTCGGATTGCCTGCCGTGTTAAAGCCTATTTTCGGTAATAACAGTTACGGTGTTGTCAAAATTGAGCGTACTGTTGACATTGAAAGTCTAGTTCAACTATCTCAGAAAACATGGTCGCAAGCACAAGAGGAAGCATTTAAGAATTTCAGTGGAATATATTTGCTTGAAAGATATGCTGCGGGATCTGTGGTAACTGTTGACGGGATTGTCCAAAATAAACGAATCTGGATTGCAGGGATGGTAGAAGTGGAGATGGGACCAGAACCCTGGTTTACTCAACAGGCTAACTATTTGCCTCCTAAGTTAGATTCTGAAATTGTTGAATTGTGTTACGAGATGACACGAGCTATAATTCAGACATTAGGCTTCGATAATTGTGGATTTCACTGTGAGCTACGAATTACACGAGAGAGTCCGGTGATGATAGAGATAGCTGCCCGTTTACCTGGGGGATGGATATTACCTGCCTATGAAAGAGCTTATGGTATTGATTTAGTCTCGAAGATGCTAGATGTTTGGCAGGGTATAGACATTGAGATAAAACCTGCATTCACGAGACATATTTTGCAGAAAGGTATCTTTCCAACAAAGCCAGGACAACTTCAGTCAGTACGAGGTTATGAAGAAGTTAGAAACATGAAAGGCTTATGGTATTTTGTTGAAGTGACAAAAGTTGGAAAGGACGTAGTTACATATCCAGAAGTGCCACAGCCCATATATTTTTATGCTATCGAGGCAGAATCTAGCCAAGAACTGGATCATTTATCTGAGGAGCTTGAAGCAAAGATTGAAATCGAGATTGACTAGAGCGTCGGTCCAGTAGAAGTGGTTGACAAAGCCACGAAAATGTGAATATGCGAAAATCTGGCTCGAAATCTAGGTGGTATTCTGTTGAGTTGTTGTGGGCATTCTGGCTAAAAGATGAAGATTATGGACAACAGCCATACGTCGTAAATCAAAGATGAATAGAGCAAAAATGATTATCATTATCATCAATAATGTACCTCAATTTCATTTCGCTGTATCCTTTACGAGGTAAACTATGAGCGTGGAAATCATCTCCTATGTGATCGCTAATCCATTCGTGCGATCGCTAATCCATACTCTTGGGCGATTTATTGGGCTAGAGGCATTTGATTTGAGCGAACGGTGAGTTTGAAGTTATCAGGGATTACATTAAGCGATTGCCGAAAAACCCTGATTCAAAGGACGCTACGCGGTTTATTTCTTTGTCGGCATTCCCCGCCCGGTAACATGCACAGGTATACCGGGTGACCCCTGCCGACATTAAGTTGGATAGATTGGCTTGCTTTTCTAGCCTACTCCCTACTCCCTATTCCCTATTCCCCATTCCCCATTCCCTTCCTCTCAATCATCCCACCAACTAGAACGCCATGCTGCTTCAGCTAAAGCAACGGCTCGCTCTCGCTTGGTACTATTGTACTTCTTTCCTAGTTTTTTGAGCTTAGCTGTCAGTTGCCGAATCTGATTGCGTCCAACATTTAAGGCTGGTTCAGCAAACTCGATCTCTGATAAACGTAGATTGATGGCCAGGATGCGGGTTATTTTCGGGTCTTCATCCTCTTCATCACTATCTGTTCCCATCATTAAGTTTAAAAGATTGGGTGAGCCCGCTGTAGCCTCGGCAGCATTTTCGACTTTGGTAGCAGCTTCTAACACTGCTGCTGACAATTTTTCTGGTAACATGCCGTTTTTGTGCAACAGATGATTGGCTTCTAGGGAAATATGTTGCAGGTTTTTGGCGATCGCCTTTTCCTGCTGTTCGTGCCATTGTAACAACTGCTCTAGCTGGGTCAGCTCTTTCTTTTTGCTTGGGGTACTTTCTTCCGAATCTGATAAGTCACTTAAGCTCACCAGCATTTCAAAAGCTCTAAGTAACTGTTTTTGGTTGGTGGGAAAGGGGAAATCGCTATTGAACTCGAACTGCTCAGAAGTTGGCGGCTCTGAGTCCTGGCTGTCTGGGGTTGAAGTTGATGATTGCTCCTCGTTGGAGAGCAACCGTTCTTGAGCTTGCTGTGCCAACTGCTTGATCTGTTGCTGCAATTGTTGTCGGGTATTGAGAGATAAACTAAGAAAAGATTCCGGATACCCTTGAGTACAAACCTGATAGCTGGTCATAATCAGCTGCTGCCGCACGGCTTGCCCCAATAAAGTTAGATATTGGGAGTAAGTACTCTGGAGATCTTGGGTCAACAGAGCTAACTTTTCCTCCAATGCTACCAAATCTTGCTCAATTTGCTCAACTGGTCTGATCATAGTGTTGCTAGCTATCCAATTTGAATATTACAGCATTAGGCTCTACTACAGAATAACGACTGAGAACAAAGATAAGAGTCGCACTTATGCTGTATAAGGTTCACAATAAGATGAGTGAGCAATTTTGGAGTGATTAGGGTGGCATGAGCCTCAGTATTCGCCATTGGCTAATAGAGCGCCACATTGAAATTTCCCAACTGGGAGTCAATAGTGCCCAAGTTTCTGGCATCGCGTTTCGCATAGGCCAAGAAATGGAACTTTTAAGCATTGGTCCTTTTGCCATCAGTTCCTTAACTGAGGTATTAGAGCTACCTTTACAACTTGCATGGCAGGTAGCACCGGGTATTTCCCAGTTGACTGTAGGACTGCTGCGCATTCTGAGTCGGAAAAAATCCCTCAAGCGTAATGAAGGAACTTGGCTGGCTTTTCAGATTGCTTATCTCAATGCACTAACCCGAATTTTAGTGCAAGAATCCCAATTGAGAAGACCTTGGGTTAACCGAGCAGGGGTACTAGGAAACCAAGAGCAAGAACTTACCTTCAATAATCCACAACTGAGTGCTCTGCTCAAAACCTTACGTCCAGGTCGTCTCAGCGACTCTCAGGCGGAGCAAGCTCTCAAGAGTGTTACTGGCTCCTTTCTGGTACAACAAATGAATAATTTAGCGATCGCTTGGTTTGTGGCTAATGGTGCTGAGGAGATAGAAGCCAAACTGCTCACTCAACGTTTAAGTAATGGACTGTCGGGTCATCTACTCACTGTAATTGCCGAGAATGCTTTGCCCTTAGCACAACTGCAAAAGTTTGTCCGGTTGGGAAATTTAAGTAATTTTCCAGATACAGATACCCAAGAAAATACGGGTACATCAACAGAAATGCCCACAGCAACCAGACCTCTTGACTTAGAGCGAGAATACTACAGGGCAAAACTCTTGCACTCTCTGAGTGAGCCCTTATTTGGTGAACCCTTTTCCCTTAAAGATATCTACATTCCCCTCAGAGGGAAAGTGGTCAGTAGTTATCTCAAAGAACAACAAAACCCTGCCTCTGAAGAAGAGGCAAAGACTATAGATTTAAGAGAATGGGCTATGTCCCAATTGGAAGATAGAAACACTATTGCGGTGATTGAAGGCGATCCTGGCTGTGGTAAGACTAGTTTCTGTCAGATGTGGGCATCCCAAGTAGCTCTTGAGCTTTATCCCAGATGGATGCCAGTGGTGCTACCGCTGCGAGAGGTGACCTTAGGTCAAACTTTCGAGCAAACCTTAGAAAGTGCCCTACCCCTAGGACGCTTTAGTGATGCTGATGGCTGGTTCTCCTCTAGTTCTCCTCCCTGTTTACTAATTCTTGACGGACTTGACGAATTACCGAGCTCTCCCCACAAGTCGAGTCACCTTTGGACTTTTCTCGATCAGGTGATGCGGTTCCATCATCAGTACCTTAGTATTACTGGCAAACCCCGTCACAAAGTTTTACTGACCAGTCGCTCTGCTATGATAGGTGGTTTAACCAGAAAATATAGGCAATACATTACTCTCCCCTTACCTGTGCAGTTACAGCGAATTGCCATTGAACCGATGGAACAAGAAGAGTTTCGGCAATGGTTTAATGTTTGGGCAAAGCTGCAATCCAAGTCAATTACTCAATCCTATTTCACCTTCTTAAAACATGGGAGAGTGTTTCAACCCCAAGCATCTGCCAAGGCACTGGCTGACCTGGTTCGCCGCCCTCTGATGCTTTATCTGGTAGGCATTTTACATCGAGACGGTTTGGTAGATAAAAGCATCTTTCAGATGACATCATCCCAGCTCAAGTTTGAAATTTATGATCGGATTTGCCGCTGGTTATTGGGAGAGGCAGCGACAGGAAGCGGCTCATTACCAGAGTTAATCCGGGAAGGTATTGCTCATGCGAGCCGTTCCCAAGAGGCAATTTCCAATCTGCTGGAGAGTCGTCACCCCCAAGAATTGCGCCTCATGATGCAAAAAGCAGCCTTGACCATTGTCCAAACTGGCCAATATCAAGCATCTCAAGTGGTGATTGAACAAAATTTGCTCAGTGAATCCAGCAACGAAGTTCCCCTCACTCGACTTCCCCACTTCTTTTTCCACCAGATTAGTCCTGAATCTACACCCCAACTCCAAACTCAGGATTTAAGGGTCAAGACGAAAATTGAATTCTCTCACTCCAACCTGGGAGAATACTTAGGCGCTGAAGAAATTGCTCTCCAGCTTAAGGCTCTGACTCAAAAACGACAAAACCAGTATGGTGAAGTCAGCTTTGTTATTAATGATGGGGTCAAAGTAGCTGAGCATCTTTACCCTTTGCTAGGGTATGGCTTGTTATCTCACAAAATTGAAGCACTGGTGATTGAGCGTCTGCGACACGAAGAACAGCGCAATGCCCATGCCTTTTCCTTTCAAATTTTATTTCAACGTCTCTATCGTTTCTATCAAGCCTACTGCCGGGGACGGTGGGTGGATGAAGGTATTGCCCAACAGGCTCACGCTCAGTTACAGTCCTTGCACAATCCTTTAAATGTCTTACAAGTTGATGCCTCGGTTGGACTCAATGTGTTCCTACTTTTATGTTCAGGAGCCCAAGAAGCAGACATTCCTTTTTGGCCTTGTGGTAACCCAGATATCCCCCAAGAATTTGATGCCCAGCAACTGTTAAGTTTTATTGGTAGAACCGCAGTCCTCTCAACTACTGCCTTTTGGGAGAGAGCCAGACAGAACTTGTGTAAATTACAACTACAAGAAACCTGCTTGAATGGAGCTATTTTGGTCGAAGCCAATCTCTGGCAGGCGAATTTATCTGCTGCTGAGTTAATCGAAATAAATTTGGCTGGTGCTAATCTCCAAAATGCCAATTTATCTTCGGCAAGTCTGGCTGGTGCTAATCTATCGGCAGCAAATCTCTTCAGAGCCTCTTTAGAGGGAGCCGATTTGTCTGGTGCTAACCTCAAAGGCGCCAATCTCACCGGCTCTAATCTGAGTAATGCCTGCCTGTTTGAAGCTCAACTGGATTCCGAGAGCCGTAAGTTTGCCGAAAATAGTGGAGCTATATTTTCCTTGAAAGAGTTTCAGGAGTATAACAGATCTATGACTCCGCAAAAACTTACCCTAATCCCTGAAGATGATTTGTTCTCTAATGAAGAGACCGCAATCTTTATTGAGACGGCAGCGGGAGAACCAATGTTGCCAGAGGATCCACCTAACTATAGTAGTGACGATTATGAGGGTGAGACAGTGCGTTTTGATAACGTTGAGCAACAGAACCAATTTATTGAAGATGAGGAGTTGAGTGACTCTGATGATACTGTGATCATTGATGATTGATGAATTGTTAAATTGTTAAATTGTTGAATTGTTAAATTGAGAATTGTTAAATTGAGAATGATCGAGTAATCATTTACACTAGGGAGGATATCTGGTAAGACTCATGACAAATCACGTTTGTGTTGCAGTTGGCATCAATCGCTATCAATTCTTACGACCTTTGAGCTATGGACAAGCTGATGCTCAGGCACTACAACAATTGTTGGTCTGGCAAGCAAATTTGCCGTCTGAACAGTGTCTGTTGTTAACTGATAGCTCTCCACCAGTCAGTGAGTATTCAACCTATCCCAGTCGGGATAATATTTTGCATTGGGTTGGTATGCCGAGCCAGAATTTGTTGCTTGCAGAACATTGGCGTTGGTTCTTTTTCAGTGGCTACGGTGTTAGTTGGCAAGAAGTAGACTATTTGATGCCCATTGATGGTAATCCAGACGACATAACTGGCACAGGGATACCGGTACGATCGCTATTTGAATCCCTCAAAACTCATGACAATGACAAAATCTTGGTTTTGTTAGATATCAATCGCTCACCTGGACCAACCGTGGGGGGCCCAGTGGGAGCGGAAACGGTGGAGTTAGCAGAGCAAATGGGAATTGCTTTGGTGCTCTCTAGTCAACTTAACCAGTATTCTCACGAAGCTGCTGCCTTGGGTAAAGGCTTATTTACTACAGCACTTTTAGAAGCCCTGCGCTATTATCACACTGACACAACTTTGGAGAGCCTAGAGGAGTATTTGCGTGAGCGTTTGCCAGAGTTGAGTCAGCATCATTGGCGTCCACTGCAAACACCTTTAACTGTAATTCCTAGCCAAAAAACTAGAGCACAGCTAATTTTACCCTCAGTACATTTCTTGGCTCAGGAGAGAACTGGTATGCTGGCTAGCAGCAAGCTGGATCTTCAAGAAATCCGTGGTGGAGATTATCCGAATGGTACAGCACCAACCTCACCGAACATCGTGGTACCTACTCCGCCAAGGGGACTGAATACCTCCTCAATCCAAACAACTCCCCACAACTCCCATCCCGTACCCTCTAAACCAGGAGCAATGGTTCCCTCGACTGACAGCCAGTCTGAATCAGAGATGGAGAAGACACCATGGTGGCAACAACGTCTGCTTCTTTGGGGTGTGGGGATACTAGCTTCGGGTTTATTAGCTATGGCTTTGGTACTCCGCATTCAGGATAATACGGATAGTGAGCAGTTGGTAGAGGCAACTAACTCAGAGGCAGTGCCAACTGCCTCTCCTACTGCTACAGTTCAGCAGCCAACTGCCCCACAGCAGCAGCCTATTAATGCCAGTCAAAACCCCTTAGTCGAAGCCAAAAGCTTGATTGAACCAATTCAGGCGTCTTCATTTAGTAAGGCGATCGATATGGCTCGTAAGGTTCAACCAGATGATCCTCTGTATCAACAAGCGCAGCAAGACATTAGCCGCTGGAGTCAGGTGATGATGGATATCGCCGAGGGACGAGCTCAAAAGGAAAATTTTGGTGGCGCGATCGCGGCAGCTAAAATGATACCTCAGGATGACTCTTCGGTTCATCAAAAGGCTCAGGAGGCGATGGTACAATGGCAAGATATCTCCCTAAACCAACGAAACCAAGAGCTTATCCAAAAGGCGAAACAGGCAATTAAACCGAATCAAGTGGCATCTTATCAGGGTGCGCTGACAACTCTCTCTCAAGTGAAACCGGAGCAGCCGGGGTATGATGAAGTGCAACAGTTAAAAGCTCAATGGAGCGATCAGATTTATCTAATAGCAAATACACTAGCAGCACAAGGTAAGTTCCAAGAAGCAGTTGAGATCGCTAAGTCAATCCCCCAAGGTACCCCCTCCTCTGAAAAGGCAAAACAAGCGATCACCAACTGGAGCGATCAGATTTATCTGATAGCGAATACACTAGCAGCACAAGGTAAGTTCCAAGAAGCAGTTGAAATCGCTAAGTCAATCCCCCAAGATACTCCATCCTCTGAAAAAGCAAAACAAGCGATCGCTAAGTGGGAGCAAAACAAACGTTAAATAAAAAACATCATTAAACTCATAATGAATAATGAAGAACTAAGAATTGGTAACAAAAACACGTAAACTCGTAGGGGCGGGTTTAGGGATATGATAGCTACATCCGCGATAACGTTGATACAAAACCCGCCCTATGCGTATGTATGTGGAGGCGCTTGGAGGAAAATTGAACATCACTGTTGAGCTTCCAGGAAATCCTTCCCAGCAAATACATTTAACTGGACTCGGTGATCTTATTGAGGAAAAAATAGAAAAGTGAATTTGTAGGGGCGGGTAATGGGTCAAACAATTGAAGATTGAAGATTGAAGATTTTAGATTTACCCCATAAATAAATTTAGGGGCTTGAGGATTTAAAGATTGAAGATTTTAGATTTACCCCATAAATAAATTTAGGGGCTTGTGA
>JAAHGR010000180.1:2641-11947 GCA_010672425.1 Symploca sp. SIO2E6 | reverse complement strand
TTGTAGTGCTGGTGATTGTGGTAATTGTGGTAATTGTGGTGGTGGTGCCGGTGGTATCGGTGGCTCTGGCAGTAGTACTGGTGGTGCTGGCAGTGGTGCTGGTGGTGCTGGTGCTGGTGGTGCTGGTGGTGCTGGTGCTGGTGGTGCTGGTGGTGGTGCTGGTGGTGGAACAGAAATGATCCGAATATTAGGTGGTTCAAAGTGGGTATACAAGAAAGAAGCGTTGGGTGAAATGGTTACTTCTCCGGAAGTAATGCCACCAGTCGTGCCGTTAGTAGTGGCATCTCCAACGATAAAGGGAGTAATACCATTACCACCATGCCGAATGGTAATTGCACCGCCATCAGTGCCTCCAGCAGAGGAAATACTAGCCTCTACGCCATTCTGGTCAATAAATGTACCAGTCGCCTGGAAGAGCTCAGGCGTAGTCACATTTACTTCCCCACCGATGCCGTTAGTACTTGTAGAATTTATAGCCTCAACAATAATATTGCTGCCTGTACTTTCGAGAGTAACGTTACCAGCACCACTGGCATAACTTGTATCAAGAGTGGCATTGTTTCCAACTATACTGTTGCCAGTAATCTCAATATCTTGACCCACTGCAGTTGTGATGTCGTTGTTGAGGGTAACAAGACTACTGCTATTAATGGTCACAGCACCAACATCACTGCCATTACCAATGGTATTAACCTCGACATCATCTGCTCCAGCATTAAGCGTTAAATCTGGAAAAAAAGAACTAGCTGGTTGCACATCGCCATTCCTAACCTCGAAACGGTATTGTCCAGGCTGGTTGATGTTGCTGTTGCTAACTAAGCTATTAGGACCACCATCAAGGAAGGCGCCATTTACCCCTGAACCAGGAAGCTCGAAGTTCACAGTACTACCGTTGGAGTAACCTACGCGAGCAGAAGAACCTCCTAGACCATTGGTACCACCACTAGCTGCACCAGTCTCCCATTGAATTTGTCCATAGTTGAATTCAAAATCAAAATCGCCAACTCCAGTATCAGAACGGTCAATAATCACCAGCTCAAAGGTATTGAGTTTGTCTGCCTCTGAGTTATAGTAACCGACATTATTCCAATTAACCCCAAAAGCAGGACGACCATCAACCGTTCCTGTACCGTATTCCGTTTCGCCTGAATTGGGATCTCTTGTATCTACATCTGCAAAGAACGGAGCAATGATTTGGCGATTGGTGGTGCCAAGGTTAAAAGGTGTGAATGTGCCCAGACGATTATCAAAAGTGACGTTGCCATTGTTGTTGACGTATACAGAATCTTGTATCAAACCAAAAAAGTTGACAGTAAAACCTAGGGGAACTAGGCCAGTAGAACCGTCGTCATTACGTGGGAGAGTATTTCCAAAGATCAGGGAACTGGAGCGTGGCATTGGAAAATCGTCAGCACTGACTGTCCCGGTTATAGAGATATTGCCATTGCCACTATCTATTGTGAAGCTTGGGATAGCATTGTTGAGAACAACATCGCTGTTGAAGGTGATCTCACCGCCATTCGAGTTGATATTAGCACCAAAGAGTCTAATTTCACCTGGGGCTTCTAGAATGATTTGCTCGCCAGCAGTAGTAATATTGCCGACAGTGAGATTTCCTTGGGCTGTTGCTGTTAGAAAACCACCTGTGTAATCTTCAAATAAAATATCATTGCCACTGATAGTAACACTACCAAGAGGAACAATACCACCGATCGCATCCTCAATTGTGATATCTCCAGTTCCTGCTACTAATTCTAGATTTCTAGTGCCAGTAAGATCTCCATCAATAGTGCTGGTGAAGGTAAGATCTCCTGCACCTGTACTTGTGCTGATATTAAGGTCATTACCTATGATAACTGCACCATCAAAGATGAGGTTGCTACCATTAGAGGTAATTTGTGAGCCATTGAGAGCAATATCGGCAGCGGTGATAGTTAAGGGACGTCCATTGGTATTGATCTCACTCCCCATACTCATCACAAAAGACCCAACACCATCAGTATCTGCATCTGGTATAAAAGCGATCGCTCCACCAGGTACAAAATTTAGTGCTACTCCATTGTCGATAGTAATATCATTAGTTGCTTCGAGAACAATATTACCTACCTGATTTTCTAGGGTGTCGGCATTAATTGTGATGTCCACACCAGGAAAATCCCCTTGTAAGATATCAGGTAAAGCAACATCCACTACAGCTGGATCACTCGCTGCATTAGAAATAGTAATGTTAGTGGGATCGATTAGTAATGTTCCCCAACTACCGTTAGCGGCACTCACATCAACTGTGCCATCAAAAATGAGGTCTTGAAAGCCTGATACTTCAACAAATCCACCATCCCCGGAACTGCTACCTCCACGAGCCGTGATTTCTCCCAGGAAGCCAGTTACTTCCTCTCCCCAAAGGATAACTTTACCACCATCGCCATTTAAGAGTGCATCGGCATTAATTACCGAATCACTACTGACAAAAGTGCGCAAGGCATTGGGAACTGTTCCTTGACCCTGATAATCTCCACCAATGAGTACCGTACCACCACCATTGGTGCCAGAAGCGTCAATGTTCGCACCAACTAAAGCAACTTTTTCTCCTAAAACATGTACTTTACCCCCAGTTTCCCCTGAAACCTCCAGATTACCAGAGGCAATGGCCATTCCTGTTTCTGTCGGTATAGCAATCCCTGAACCTGTCAGAGTAATTGTCCCATCCTGGTTCACTGTTATTCCTGTGGCATCACTCAAATTCCCACCACTGAGCAATCCCGGCAAATCTTGTGGAGATATTCCCCCACTCGTTGGCAAACTATCATCGTTGAGTCCAGCAATTGGCTCAAACTCCAAACTCAGCACCATATTTTCATGGCTGATGCGTACCAAATGCTCCCCTGGCACTGCGGCAATGGTAATCTCTCCTCCTGTGGCTGAGATGGTGCCAGTATTGACTACTGTGCCACCTAAGAGGGTGAGGTTTTCTCCTTCACTTACTGCTAAATCCCCAGCATTAACTATGCTTCCGGGTTGATTAAGGGTGAAAGCAAAACTATTGGGATTACCAACTAAAGTTTGATAGTCATTGTCACCAACTGCATTGAACCAACCATGCTCAAAACCAATACCATTAGCAGTGGTGGCAGTAAAACTACCTGGCACATTCAAAGTTGCACCTTTTCCAAAAACGATTCCTGCTGGATTCATTAAGTAGAGGTTAGAGTTACCACCAGTAACTTGAATTAAACCATGAATTACCGAGGCATCGCCACCAACTACCCGACCAAGAATATTCCTAATTTGGGGATTGGAGAGGAAGTTAGCAATTTCTGTGGGAGTGAGGCCAAATTTACCAAAACTATGGAACAAATTCCTTCCATTATCAGAGAGAGTTCCCCCAGTGATATCATAGCGATCTCCATTAGGAGTAACCAGGGTTTGGGTGCCATCTACAGCAGTAGTGATGGATTGAGCTTGGAGTGGTTCTACTCCGAATTTAGCCATCAAAGAAAGGACTGCTAAAGGCAGAACAACGTTCTTGACTTTTGGTGTCATGTTGATTATATCCTGCGTAGTAAATTCCTCAGCAAAGCTAGAGAAAAGCTTCGTATTCAGCAGCAGAAGCTTTCAGATACCAACTTGGTTCCGATGAAAAACTTATCTGATTGAAACAATCGCGATCTATATGGACTTAGTTGACTTATTTTTGGTTTAGCTAAAGCGGATTTGTCTGCTGAACCGACGTTCTATAATTCCGGAATATCTGGTAGATGTTTCTTAAATGAAGACTTTTCCGCTTGATGGATATGTCAACAACAAAACCCTGATAGTTATTAGTACACCCTTTGTGGTATCTATATGTTACTCAGCGTCAATCTTCACTTTTTCTCAAAAGTATCGATTTTCGTAACAACTATTTACAAAATTGGTTAATTGTAGAATATAGGTCTTAAAATGTATGTCGCAAGTTGTATGTCATAAGTAGTAGAGAAAATTTACCACAAAGGCACAAAGGGCACAAAGAAAGCTTGTTGGCAGGGCTTAACCGGATAGAATAGATAATATGACTCAAGCTATCAAGAACCACCGCAATAGTCTAGAGGAATTGACCTGTGCCATTGATTGGTCTGAGGGTGAGTTTACCTTTATTTTGGCTCTGTGCAATTCTACTAGTCTGCAAAAAAAGTTAGTATCGAGCCTGGAAACAACTTGCTCCCTCAAGATCCAGCAGTTGGTTTTGGGGGACTATTCTGGGACTCTGTTTCAGACTATCCAAGCCGCCATCAGTCAAGCACCACCCCAAGCGTTAATCATATTTGGTTTGGAGTCGGTCAATAACCTTGAAGAATTACTGGTAAGTGCTAACCAGATTAGGGAGGAGTTTCGCGAACATTATCCCTTCCCCTTAGTTGTCTGGGTGACGGATCAGGTATTATCCAAGTTAATTCGGATAGCACCAGATTTCTACAGTTGGGCTACTACTGTACATTTTGCGATCGCGACTGAGGAGTTGATTAATTTCATCCAACAAACGGCAGATCAGATTATTGCTCAAATTTTAAAAGATGGCGCTACTAGATTCCTGGACAATACAGCGCTTAATCGAGAAATTGGCCCCTCACGCCGTACAGAAATTGAGTCAGCCTACAAGGAACTAGTAAGTCGTGGTGTTAGCTTAGACCCGGAGTTAGAAGCTAATCTAGAATTTATTTTAGGTCGTACTGCTGATTGCTGTTCCGATTTACCTCGGCAGCATTATGAGCGCAGTTTGGCAATTTGGGAGACGCAGGGACGCGGAGATGGGGAGATGGGGAGATGGGGAGACAAGGGAGACAAGGGAGACAAGGAAGAATTAAATATACCAATTCCCAATTCCCAATTCCCCATTCCCCATTCCCAAACAACCAACAACCAACAACCAACAACAAACAACCAACAAGGATGCATCCTTTACTGCTTGGGGACATGGTGGCGTAACTATGGGATGCAGCATCGGGCCGAATATTCATCAGCTTGTGAGCATGCCAAAGTTTATTTTAGGGAATGTATTCGGGTATTTGAACAGGGTCAACAACCAGAATTGGTTGCTAAGTTTATCAATGCTTTGGGTGACATCTTAGAGAGGTTGCAACAGTGGGAGGAGTTGGAGGTGGTGGGGAAAAAAGCCTTGGCACTCCACCAAACTTATACTAACCCCTTCAGAGAAGCGCGAGCTTATAGTTTTTTGGCAGAGGTGGCCTTGGCTAAGTCAGCTTGGACTGAAGCGGAGACTGTTGCTCAGGCAGCCCTTTCTATTTGTGAGAGCACCATAATCGATGCTTTGCTCCCAGCTTCATCAGAGATTAACTCTAGTTTAGAATGGGTGCGCTGGTTCAATCAGAGTTCCTATTTATTCGCTTTAGCTAGAGCACAAAAGGGTCTGGGTAAAACCCTTGAGAGCATTAAAAATCTAGAAATTGCTCTCCATAAAACTAAGCCTTACTTTGAACCAGAACTTTATCTGGGGATTTTGAAAGAATTGCGAGGTTGTTACTTCGAGCAAGGTCAATATTTAACAGCTTTTGAGTTTAAGCAAGAGCAGCGATCGATTGAGCAACAGTTTGGTTTTCGAGCCTTTATTGGTGCAGGTCGTTTACAACCGAGTCAACAGGTTACCAATCTGCTGCCAAAGGATGCTAAGCCAGCGGGAACTATTGCCCCGGAAATTGCTGCTTCTGGCAGACAACAAGATATTAAGCGCTTGGTGGAGCGCATCGGTCGCCCGGATCATAAACTGACAGTAATCTACGGACAGTCAGGAGTTGGCAAAAGTTCGATAGTCCAAGCGGGGTTAATACCAGCCTTAAAACAACAAACTATTGGCACTCGTGATGTTGTACCGATTCGGCAGCAAGTTTATACCCATTGGCTGACAGAACTAGCTTCAGCTATGAGTGAAGCTTTAGCCGAAGCTGGTAATGTAAAGGTGGATGCTGCTACCTTGAATTCCACTACAGCGCTCATCGAACAGTTGCGTAACAATCATCATCATAACCTCCTGAGTGTCTTGATTTTTGACCAATTTGAAGAGTTTTTCTTCGTTTGCCAAGATCCACAACAAAGACGAGTTTTATATGATTTTTTGCGGCAATGTTTCAATATTCCTTATCTGAAAATCATTTTTTCGCTGCGGGAAGACTATTTACATTATTTGCTCGATTTTGATCGCCTCACGAATCTAGATGTAATTAATAATAACATCTTAGACAAACATATTATCTATTACCTGGGGAATTTTTCCCCAGCTGAGGCCAAATCCGTCATCGCCAGCTTAACAGAAAAAACCCAATTTTACTTAGAACCAGTCCTGATCGAGCAATTGGTGCAAGATTTAGCAGGAGACTTGGGGGAAGTGCGTCCGATTGAGTTGCAAGTAGTAGGAGCACAGCTACAAGCAGAAAATATCACAACCTTAGCACAGTATCAGGAATACGGCACTAAAGAAGAATTAGTTAAGGGATATTTAACTGGAGTAATCAAAGACTGTGGGCCAGAAAATGAGGAATTTGCGAGGCTGTTGTTGTACTTGCTCACTGATGAACACAACACCCGTCCCCTAAAAACTCGTGATGATTTAGCCAGAGATTTGCAACCGTTAAAAGGAAATTTAGCAGTAGTATCCCAGAAATTAGATTTAGTACTAAAGATTTTTGTCGCCTCAGGGTTAGTATTTTTGGTACCGGAAACTCAAGCTGACCGCTATCAACTAGTACATGACTATTTAGTGACCTTTGTTCGTCAACAAAAAACCGCTGAATTGCTCTTAGAACTGCAAGAGGCAGAAAAGCAACGCCAGCTGAGTGAACAAAAGCTGAATCGCTTTCTCAAGCAAGCCTTACGTGCTGCTGTTGCTGCCGTAGGGGTAATGGCCTTCCTGGCAATTGCTTTAGGAGGGTTTGCTCTGAAAGCGAAAAAAGAAGCTCAACGAGCCACTGAAGCACAAAAAAAAATGCAAGATGTTCAAGAAGATCAAATTAGAGCTTTAAGTCGCTTTTCCGAGACCCTGAGAAACAATTCCCCTCAAGAATTCGATGCTCTCATCGAAGCAATTAGAGCAGGTAAGCAATTACAAGAACATACATACAATCCAGCAGTTAGGAGTCAGGTGATCGCAGCTTTGCGCCGAGCAGTTTATGATGTTAGAGAGCGTAATCGTTTGTCAGGACATAGTGAGGGAGTAGTTAGTGCCAGTTTTAGTTCTGATGGTCAGATAATTGCTACCGCTAGTGAAGATGGAACCGTTAAACTTTGGAACCTAGTTGGAGAGGAACTACAAACTTTTAGTGCCAATCAAGAACAAGTTACAGAAGTTCGTTTCAGTCGTGATGGTTATACTTTTGCTACTACCGGTGAGGATGGGACAGTTAAACTTTGGAAATTAGGGAATGGGGAATGGGGAATTGGGAATGGGGAATTGGGAATTGGGAATAAATTGCAGCCTCTACTTCTACATACCCTGATTAGTCATAGAGATGGGATCAATAGTATCAGTTTCAGCTCCAATGGTAAGCTGGTGACTGGTAGTAAGGACTGGCATGCCAAACTCTGGAGTCAGGAGGGTCAGCTTCTGGAAACCCTTACCGGACATGGTAGTTGGGTTACCAGTGTCAGTTTTAGCCGTGATAATCAAACTATTGCCACTGCTAGTTTGGATAAAACTGCTAAACTTTGGACAGGGAATGGAGAGTATCTCACAACTATGGATGGCCATGAGGGAGGACTCACCAGCGTTAGCTTCTCTCCTGATGGTCTAATTGCTACTGGTAGTGAAGATAGAACCATCAAACTCTGGAGTCAGCAAGGTCAGTTTCTCCAAACCCTCAAGGGGCATTATGATACACTTACGAGCGTTAGTTTCTCTCCCAATGGTCAGCAGTTAGCTTCTGGTAGTGAAGACACAACTGTCAAACTCTGGAGTAAAGATGGTAAACTACTCCAAACCCTAAGGGGACACGATGCCCCAGTCAATAGCGTTAGTTTTTCTCCCAATGGTCAACTCTTGCTGACTGCAAGTGGAGACAAAACTGTAAAACTCTGGAGTCTGGTGGGTGAACAATTACAAACCTTGACTGGACACCCAAACTCTGGAATTAGGAATGTTGCTTTTAGCCCTGATGGTAAAATAATCGCTACTGCTAGTACTGACCAAACTATCAAGCTGTGGAATTGGGAAGCAGGTAAGATTAGCCTTCGTCAAACCCTTGTGGGACATCAAGGTGAAGTCAGAAGTATTAGTTTTAGTCCCAATGGTAAGCTAATTGCCACTGCTAGTACTGATAAGACTCTCAAACTTTGGAACATTGAGGGGGAGCAAATCCAAACTCTGACTGGGCATCAAGGGCCAGTGTTCAGTGTTAGTTTTGCTCCTGATGGTAAAATGATCGCTAGTGCTAGTGCTGATAAAACTGTTAAGCTTTGGAACCTCAAAGGTGAGATACTCAACACCATTACTGGTCATGAGCAAGCAGTTACAAGTGTCAGTTTCTCTGGTGATGGTCAGACCCTAGCTAGTGGTAGTATAGACAAAACTGTCAAACTGTGGAATCTTGAGGGCAACCAAATTAAGACTCTGACTGGACATGATGGTGGAGTACTCAGTGTCAGTTTTAGCCCCAATGGTCAAACAATTGCCTCTGCTAGTGTGGATGGAATGGTCAAACTCTGGAGCAAAACAGGCAAGGAACTCAAAACCCTCACAGAACATAAGGCTGGGGTCACAAGTATCAGTTTTAGTCCCGATAGTCAGACCCTAGCTACTGCTAGTGCGGATCAAACAGTCAAACTTTGGAGTGTTAGTGGTGAAGAATTCTCCACTCTCGTGGGACACCAAAGTGGAGTCGCTAGCGTCAGTTTCTCTCCCGATGGTAAGACGATTGCTTCAGCTGATTTAACCGGAAAGGTAATTCTGTGGAATTTGGATTTAGATGATTTACTGCAACGCGGGTGTACTTGGGTGGGAAACTATCTAAAAACGAATCCTGAGATCCATAGCGATCGCGATCGCGCTTTATGCGATGAAGAATGAAGAATGAAGAATGAAGAATTAGCAGAAAATTCTGTACCCTTGTAGGGGCGGGTTTAGGGATATCTTAGCCCATTCAACGATAACTGTTCAGACAAAACCCGCCCTGTCGATAACCTTGCGGTCACCCGTGAATTTTCCTCCTACATAGGATGCCATTGGGGCGTATGCAATACGCCCCTACGGTCGGTTAATTGAGCTAATTACCTTCAATTGCAATCACGCCTCTTGTTTGCTACTATTACCTAATAATAGGATAG
>JAAHGR010000180.1:2162-2631 GCA_010672425.1 Symploca sp. SIO2E6 | reverse complement strand
AATTTTCCTCCTACATAGGATGCCATTGGGGCGTATGCAATACGCCCCTACGGTCGGTTAATTGAGCTAATTACCTTCAATTGCAATCACGCCTCTTGTTTGCTACTATTACCTAATAATAGGATAGACGTGCGCCTGTAATGTCATCGTCCTGGTAAAACCTTTGTAGGGGCGGGTGAGAGAATGTAGAATGTAGAATGTAGAATAAGCAGAAAAGTCCCTACATTCGTAGGGGTAGGTTTAGGGATATGTTAAAGCATTCAACTATAAGCGTTATCCCATATCCCGCCCTATTGATAACCTTGCTAATTACCAAAATATTCCCCAAACCATATCCACTCATGTTCTAGATCCCCGACTTCTTCTATCGGTTGATTGAGCTAATTACCTTTTTCAACCTGAGAAGTCGGGGATCTTCAGGGGGAGATTATACTTTGGCCGTAATTGGAGTATTGGGTAGAATTTTAGG
>JAAHGR010000180.1:1678-2152 GCA_010672425.1 Symploca sp. SIO2E6 | reverse complement strand
TGTTCTAGATCCCCGACTTCTTCTATCGGTTGATTGAGCTAATTACCTTTTTCAACCTGAGAAGTCGGGGATCTTCAGGGGGAGATTATACTTTGGCCGTAATTGGAGTATTGGGTAGAATTTTAGGGAGAAAGATGTAGGTGTTATTTTAGGGAGCAAGATGCTCCCACTACAATCTTGGGAAATTGATTTAATTCTTTAATCCAAAAGCTACTATGAGAGTAAGCGATCGCGAATTCTTTAACTATTGCAATTGCGCCTATTGTTTGCTACTATTACCTAATAATAGGATAGATGTGCGCCTGTAATGTCATTGTCCCAGTGAAACCTTTGTAGGGGCGGGTGAGAGAATGTAGAATGTAGAATGTAGAATAAGCAGAAAAGTCCGTACATTCGTAGGGGTAGGTTTAGGGATATGTTAATGCATTCGACGATAAGCGTCATCCCATATCCCGCTCTATCGATAACCTTGCG
>JAAHGR010000180.1:0-1668 GCA_010672425.1 Symploca sp. SIO2E6 | reverse complement strand
AGAATGTAGAATGTAGAATGTAGAATAAGCAGAAAAGTCCGTACATTCGTAGGGGTAGGTTTAGGGATATGTTAATGCATTCGACGATAAGCGTCATCCCATATCCCGCTCTATCGATAACCTTGCGAATTACAAAAATATTCCCCAAACCGCATCCACTCGTGTTCTAGATCCCCGACTTCTTCTATCGGTTGATTGAGCTAATTACCTTCTTCAACCTGAGAAGTCGGGGATCTTCGGGGGGATATTATGCTTTGGCCGTAATTAGAGTATTGGGTGTAATTTTAGAGATATGTTAATGCATTCAACGATAAGCGTCATCCCATATCCCGCCCTGTCGATAACCTTCACGAAGATGCAAGAATTTTGAGCCCATTTGATACAGAAACCTTGCACAAATTCTGCAAAAAAAATGCGGGAGTGCCTTGTCTGGCATTTCCTTCAACAGTAGGGAGAAGACCAATCAAGCTTTTGCTTTAAGGCATCTGGCACATTAATAGCTGTTTCCAAACCTCGGATATTCTTCCATTGTGTCTCATTATTCCAGATAATATTTTGGAGGTATGCGCGACTAAGGTCTACGCCACTAAGGTTTGCGTCAATAAGGTATGCACCACTAAGGTCTGCGCGACTAAGGTCTACGCCACTAAGGTTTGCGCCACTAAGGTTTGCGTCAATAAGGTATGCACCACTAAAGTTTGCACCCCTAAGGTTTGCGCCACTAAGGTTTGCGTCAATACAGCACTTACCGCTGTTACGAGGTACAGTAAAAACGACTAGGAAGAAATCTATCCAATCTTGACAACTGATTCAGGTGTACATCATTGCAGCGGGAACCGCTGTAAGGTATGCACCACTAAGGTTTGCACCCCTAAGGTTTGCGCCACTAAGGTTTGCACCCCTAAGGTTTGCGCCACTAAAGTTTACGTCTCTAAGGAATCTTCCAGCTATCTTTAAGAAGCTATAAATACTTATACAATTGCAGTAGCCGATAATGCGAAGCAATCGAGTATTATCAAAACCCTCAATATCGTATTGACCACAAGGGTAAAAGACTATTTGATCTTTCAGGTCATCTCTAGAGAGAGCATAGCGATGCAACTCTAGGAGCAAAATCATCACATTCAGCCCTGTATAGATATCCACCTGTCGCTGACCTAATTGAATTCCTAGTTCTTTGAATTGCCGTGTTTTTTCCAGAGGTAGGGCTTTCTCTGGTAGATCAATAAATTCTCCATCACACCAACGAAAATAGAAATCTTTCAAGCGTTGAAATAGTTGAACTGGTCGAAATTCCTCACTAACAGCCAATAACGCCATCAGGTAATCTACAATTTCTGGCGTCAGCCCACCATAACCCAATAGGTCATAAATTTTCTCCACCAACTGCTCATCATCAACGAAAAATTTTTGGCGTTTCCTACCTTCTGCTGTCCATTCTTCCAAACTTTCTTTCAAACGTTCGGCACAGAGAAACTCACCAAAACTCTTATGAACAAATTCTACTGCTCCTTCCCCAGTGCCAGATGGTCGTAGGTAAAAAGATGCTAAAGCATTTCTCAGAGGATTGTCACCAAGGCGCTGTTTAGCTTTCTCCAATAGCTCCTTTGCCCCATCATCTCCCTTGAGCCGCGCCTCAATCATGGCGATTGACGCCGATTTCCCACA
>JAAHGR010000018.1:7383-19939 GCA_010672425.1 Symploca sp. SIO2E6 | reverse complement strand
GCTGCTTATTGGCTGAGAAGCGGAGAAGCGGAGATGGGGAGATGGGGAGATGGGGAGATGGGGAGATGGGGAGATGGGGAGAGGGGGAGATGGGGAGATGGGGAGATGGGGGAGACAAGGGAGATGGGGGAGACAAGGGAGATGGGGGAGACAAGGGAGACAAGGGAGATAGGAGAAACATCCCCAATTCCCAATTCCCAATTCCCAATTCCCAATTCCCAATTCCCAATTCCCAATTCCCAATTCCCAATTCCCAATTCCCAATTCCCAATTCCCAATTCCCAATTCCCAAATCCCAATTCCCAATCCCCAATTCCCAATTCCCAATTCCCAATTCCCAATTCCCAATTCCCAAACAA
This sequence comes from Symploca sp. SIO2E6, assembly GCA_010672425.1. Lineage (GTDB taxonomy): Bacteria > Cyanobacteriota > Cyanobacteriia > Cyanobacteriales > Coleofasciculaceae > Caldora. The sequence goes on along the minus strand of JAAHGR010000018.1, from coordinate 19,580 downwards.
CCATTACCGTAACCTACTCCAATGGTCCCTGAACCATCGCCAGATTGTAGTAGGATTGGCAGTAGTGAGTTTAATTGCTGGTATTGCTCTAATTCCTTTGATTCCTAAGGGATTTATTCCTAAACTAGACCGGGGTGAGTTCAATATTGTCTACACATCTCCTCTACCTGACTTGTCTAGTAAATTTCCAGGTTTGAATCCTTCTCAGCAGGAATCAGACGCCTCAGCTAAGGCTCCCGCTGACAATACCGGTTCAATTTTTGGTGATTTATTCCAATCTCCTATTAAGCTACTGTTGTATAAATCCCGTACTGTGGCTGGGGAAATTGAAGAAGTTGTCTTAGATTCACCGGAAGTGGCATCGGTATTTACCACTGTGGGAGTGCGAGGTGAACCCAACAAAGGCAAACTCTATGTCAAACTTAAGGAAGATCGCCAATTCCATACCGCCCAAGTGCAAGAACAACTCCGCAGTGCTTTGCCAAAGTTAGAGGGAGTTAGCATTAGTGTTGAAGATATCCAGTTTGTCGATACAGGGGGAGAAAAACCTCTCCAAGTTGCTCTAGTTGGCGATGACTTAGAAAGCTTATACAGTAGTGCTAAAGAGATTAAGGCTCGTGTTGAGCAACTACCGGGATTGGTAGATGTTACGGTAACTGGTGAAGACAATCAAGCAGATAGTATTGGGGAAATTGAGCGTCTGAATGGTCAGCGAGTGGCTTATATTAGTGCCAACTTAAGTCAAGGTCAAGCTTTAGGAGATGCGACAGACCAAGTAGTAGCCGCAGCTCAAGGCATTTTACCAGATGGTATACAGATAGATCTCAAAGGAGACTCAGCTCGTATCGGTTCAATTTTTGGCAGCTTTGCTGGCACACTAACTTTATCTGTTATTTGTATGCTGTCCTTGTTGCTCTTGGTATTTGGCAGATTGTTAGAACCGTTGGTAGTTGGCTTGTCCCTACCCCTATCAATTGTAGGATCCATGTTGGCTCTTCTAGTTACTCAAAGTGACTTCGGCATGATTTCCCTGATTGGTTTAATTTTCTTACTGGGATTACTTGACAAAAATGCCCTCTTACTAATGAATTATGCTAACCAACTCCGCAAATCCGGCTTAAATCGTACCGAAGCAGTCCTCGAAACTGGGGTTGTGCGTCTACGACCGATTATGATGACTACAGCTTCAACAATTTTGGGAATGTTACCGATCGCGTTAGGATTAGGAGCAGGTTCCGAGTTACGTCAACCGATGGCAGTAGCCATAATTGGTGGACTAATTACTTCTACCCTATTGAGTTTGATTGTCGTACCAGTGCTCTATACTCTTCTAGAGGATGTGTGGTTAAAGGTATTTCAAAGAAAACGACTTTAGGTTTAGTATAGCGATCGCAAATTTCCTCAATAACAGTGGACATACTAATTCTTGCCAATGGACCAGGAGAAGTTACCACCTGGGTAAAACCCGTAGTCAGAGCCTTACGGCAAAAGCTAGAGAGCCTGTCAAGTATTCCCAGAAACCGGGTTTCTCGTGATGATGACAACAAAATATCGACATTTCACCAAAAGAAACCCGGTTTCTTGACTGACACTCTCGGGGATAACCAATCTTTAGTACGTATTTCTGTGGTCTTGTCCCCTTGTCCCAATGCCACAGGAAAAGAAGCCGAAATTGCCCTATCCTATCCAGAAGTAGACAGGGTACAGAGTCCAGATCATTTTTGGCGTTTTTTGCTATGGGGAGTAACCGCAGACAACTGGGATTGGCATGACCAGGGAGTAGTAGTCTTTTTAGGAGGAGACCAAATTTTTCCAGTAATTATCGGCTCTCGTTTAGGTTACCGCAAGGTTGTCTACGCCGAGTGGGAAACCCGTTGGCACCATTGGATCGACCAATTCGGTGTGATGAAACAGTCAATGATTGCCAAAGCCCCTAAAAAATATGCCCACAAGTTGGCCATTGTAGGAGATTTGATGGCAGACGTGGAGACGTGGAGATGGGGAGATGCGGAGATGGGGAGATGGGGAGATGGGGAGATGGGGAGATGGGGGGACAAGGGAGACAAGGGAGACAAGGAAGAGCAAAAGACATTCCCAAACAACAAACAACAAACAACAAACAACAAACAACAAACAACCAACAACCAACAACCAACAACAAAACTAATAGGATTACTTCCAGGGTCAAAGTCGGCAAAACTGTCTCAGGGAGTGCCTTTGGTATTAGCGATCGCAGAATATATTCATGCTTTGCGACCTCACACTCGTTTTGTTATTCCAGTTGCTCCTACTTTGGATATCAATACTCTGGCTAGTTTTGCGGATCCTCAACAAAATCCTTTAATTCGTCAGCTAGGATGGGGAGAAGCGAAATTGGTGCAAGAAGGCAGGAGGCAGAACCGGGTGAGCGAAAAAATGAGTGGGGAAACGATTCAGCAGACGCGGAGACGCGGAGACGCGGAGACGCGGAGAATGGAAATCCCACCTCATATTTCGTTCACCCGGCAGAACCCACCCCTAACCCCTCCCAGGAGGGGAACCGGAGGCAGAAAGCAGGAGGCAGGAGGCAGGAGGCAGGAGGCAGAAGGCAGTTATTGGGTAATGAGGTACACATAACATAGTGCCAAACAGTTGAGGAGCCGTGTGCTGGGAAACTCGCAAGCACGGTGAGAGTAGAAGAGGGTGGGGAAGCGATTCCTCACTCGACTTCATCGAATTGGTAAGAAAAACACGTAAACTCGTAGGGGCGGGTTTAGGGATATGATAAAGACATCAACAATAATTGGAGTACAAAACCCGCCCTGGCGATAACCTTGCGGATTAACGATAAGCAATTCGCTTATGAATGTATCTTCGAGGTAGACTTAGCCTATGGGGAGGATACTGACAGGGCGGGTTTTGCTTCCAAGATTCGGGTAAAATGGGCAAGGTTATTCCTAAACCCGCCCCTACAATAGGTATAATGTCTGTTGCGTCCAATCTACAAGAGCAAGCGATCGCATCTTGTTGTAATTTACGATAATAAGTGATCGCGGCAGTAGATCCCCGACTTCTCAGTTCCAATCGTGATTAATACTCGGCAAACCGATAGAAGAAGTCGAGGATCTGTGGGAAGCGATTACAATAGAGATGTAAAAATTACGAAAGATGGAGTTTGAATGGGACAAAACCAAAGCAGATAGCAACCAGAAGAAACATGGCGTGAGTTTTGACGAAGCCAAAACAGTTTTCGATAATCCACTAGCTTTGATCTTTGATGATGAGGCTCATTCAGTAGATGAGCATCGGGAAATTATTATCGGTCACTCTTGTAACAATCGCGTGTTGTTGGTCAGCTATACTGAACGTAAGAGTATAATTCGTATTATTAGTGCCCGTCTTGTCACTCGAAGGGAGCGAGAAGATTATGAACAAAACGCCTTTTGAGCACTCGTCAAACTCTGAAGATGAGCTTTTGCCAGAGTACCAGTTTGATTATAAAAAGGCAAAGCCCAACCGATTTGCCCATCGTAGCGGGAAGCCAGAATTAACAGTGGTAGTTTTGGACAAGGATGTTGCCGAGGTTTTCTCGACACCGGAGGCAGTAAATAAGGTACTTCGAGCACTTATTGAAGCAATGCCTCATGCAAGTAATTAGAATTGAGAATTGGGAATTGGGAATTGAGAATTGGAAATTGGGAATAAAAACACGTAAACTCGTAGGGGCGGGTTGTGGAAAATGAAGAATGAAGAATGTAGAATGTAGAATTGGTACTAGAAACATGTAAACTCGTAGGGGCGGGTTTAGGGATATGATAGAGACATCAACAATAATTGGAGTACAAAACCCGCCCTGCCGATAACTTTGCGGATTAATGATCGCTTATCGCTTATGAATGTATCTTCGGGGTAGACTTAGCCTATGGGGAGGATACTGACAGGGCGGGTTTTGCTTCCAAGATTCGGGTAAAATGGGCAAGGTTATTCCTAAACCCGCCCCTACAATAGATATAATGTGTGTTTTGCCCAATCTACAAAAGCAAGCGATCGCATCTTGTTGTAATTTACGATAATAAGCGATCGCACTAACCTGTAGATTCCCGACTTCTTCTACCGGTTTGCCGAGTATTAATCACAATTGGAACCGAGAAGTCGGGGATCTGGAGATCTCGCAGTAAGTGATCGCTTCGTGCTGTAAATTAGATTGAGGCGCGATAGCTCAGTACAATCAGGATATGCAATGAGGAATGCACTTGGACAACGAGGCGAGGCGATATTCACAGTCTTGATGACTGAATTTCATTCTGCATCTGGTCCAATTTTTAAACCACAGTTTCTAGGAGATAAATGGCAACATATTGATTTTATTGTCGAATTGGTTGGAGCTCGATCAGTTATTCCCTACTTCTTCGCACAGGTCAAAACCACACAAACAGGCTATACTAAGAAACTAAATCGTCTCAAGGTTAAAGTGTCGCAAGAGCAGGTAAGTGCATTAGCATTGTATCCAGCTCCTACTTATATAATTGGCATTGATGAGATTGCAGAGAAAGGTTATGTCACTTCTGCAAATGGAGAACATCTAACTTCCCTGTCAAGTCTCTCTACCGAGTTCCCGATTAATAAACCCAACAGAGAAATCCTTTGGCAGGAGGTAAATGACTTTTGGAATCGATACAAGCAAACCTGCTTAATTTCGCAATTTCATGATCCAGATTGGAGATAGAGCTATGGCAACCAAAGAGGCTTGGTATATTGGACAACGGGCAGAATCTCTAGCTATGATGTATTTAACCCGTCGCCATGACCTAGTTGTTTCCAGACAACAAGAAGAGCAAGACTTAGATTTTTTGGTGACTCTGTTCAAAGACGGTGCTCACACTGGTAGGCTATTTGGAGTTCAAGTTAAGGCAACAGTCTCTACTCCCCAGTCAACCCAATTTGATGATAGTGTCGCAATCAAGCTTGCTCTAGAACCAAATACATTACTCACTGAATTGCCTTTCCCTGTTTGTTTATTCTTCTTCACTTTAGGCAATGATCAAGGGTATTATAAGTGGATTTTAGAACCTGTTATTGCAGGTCAACCCAACTTTCAGCTCTTGTTAAATCAAAAAAATGAGCTAAAAGAACTAAATGATGAGGAAATCAGTAACATTGTCTCGGTAGTAAATAGCTGGTATGATAGTCGTAGAGAATTGAGAATTGAGAATTGAGAATTGGGAATAAAAACACGTAAACTCGTAGGGGCGGGTTTAGGGATATGATAGAGACATCAACAATAATTGGAGTACAAAACCCGCCCTGCCGATAACCTTGCGGAAAGCGCGAATTACTTATCGCTTATGAATGTATCTTCGGGGTAGATTTGGGCTATGGGGAAGATACCGACAGGGCGGGTTTTGAGCCCAAGATTCGGGTAAAGTGGGTAAGGTTATTCCTAAACCCGCCCCTACAACATATATAATGTGTGTTTTGCCCAATCTACAAAAGCAAGCGATCGCATCTTGTTGTAATTTACGATAATAAGCGATCGCGGTAGTAGATCCCCGACTTCTTCTATCGGTTTGCCTAGTATGAATCACGGTTGGAATCGAGAAGTCGGGGATCTGGAGATCTCACAGTAAGCCTCAGGCTCTGTACTGGCAGGATGCCAGTTCCACGGTGAGCTATTTTTTAATTCTATATTCTAAATTCTTAATTCATAAGATGATTGTCCGAAAGTTATTGGTTGAGGCAGCAGTTCACCGTCTTCTGTAGATGTCTCACTCAGCAATTCTATAACTTCCTGAGCATTTTTCAGAGCTTCTTCATAGGTATCACCGTGAGTATGACAAAATTCACCCCACTCAGGTAAGCTGACAACATAACACTGGTCTTCATCTGACCATTGAATGACAACGGTGTAGTGAGATTTCATTGTTTATCTTCCTATTTTTGCATGTCTTTCAATCTATCGAGTGCATTGTTAACGTCTTTCTCTTGATAGGGTTTAGCATCATCACCATCCTTACCTGATAAAGTCAGTTTTCCAGGTAGTAGAGGATGAAACCACTTGGTATGACTACCTTTCCCGGGACTCCAAGTAAAACCTGCTCTTAAAAGTAAACTCTTCAACTCCCTGATTTTCTTTGGCATCAGCTAAATTACTTGCTCTTTACACTGGCAAGATGCCAGTTCCACGGTGAGCTATTTTTTTCTATATTCATCTATAGGCGCACAATTTTTCTATTATTCGTAATAATAGCAAACACTAGCAGCAAATACAACCAAAGAATTGGGAATTGGGAATTGGAAATTGAGAATTGGTAATAAAAACACGTAAACTCGTAGGGGCGGGTTTAGGGATATGATCGGGACATCAACAATAATTTGAGTACAAAACCCGCCCTGGCGATAACCTTGCGGATTAGGGAATTGCTTATCGGTTGTGAATGTATCTTCGGGATAGATTTGGCCTATGGGGAGGATATCAACAGGGCGGGTTTTGCTCCCAAGATTCGGGTAAGATGGGCAAGGTTATCACGCTTACCCGCCCCTACAATAGGTATAATGTGTGTTTTGCCCAATCTACAAGAGCAAGCGATCGCTTCTTGTTGTAATTTACGATAATAAGCGATCACACTAACCCAGAGATGAAGCTTTACCAATCCCTCAAAGATGAGCTACCGAGTTCAGTTTTAGCGATGAAGTATTTCTTCGGTAGCGGTTTGATCAATGCTGATGCAGCAGTTAGGGAGGTGAAACAGTAATTTGTTGTTGGTTGTTTGTTGTTTGCTGTTTGTCATTTAACTTTCAGAGTGCGTAGACGATTGAGAGCCGCTGCTAGTTCAAAGCGGCGGAACTTAACTAAGTCTCCTTGGGGAAAGGGAGTGAGGATATCTAATCCTTGAGCATCAAGATCGGCCATCACCTGGTCTAAAATTTTGGGGAGGGTATGGTTACCGTTAATATCCTGCCTCTTAGCGTAGACGATCGCTTCGGCAATGGCTCTGAGTTGTCCTGGTTCTACAATTTGTTCTACGGCTGCTAAATCAATTTCCTCGGTACCAAATACCACTTCATCTACATCCCGGACTCTCAATTTGATATCTCGGTGACCTCGACTGGGGTCAATACTTTCTGGTAAAGGTATACGAGGGGTAATCTTGCCGAACTGTTTGCCCCCTTCGGAGGTACGTTCAGTGCGATATTGTTGGGCAATTTCCTTGGCTTTGGTGGTAACATCGGTTGGCTGGAAGTTGTCCATGGCAATTACTGTATCGGCCACATCAAAGTAATCGCCGCTCCCCCCGATGACTAAGATGGTGGAGACACCGTAGTCGGTATATAGTTGTTGTACCTTGTCGATAAATGGGGTGATTGGTTCCTTGTCTTTAGCAATCAACTGTTGCATCCGGCGATCGCGAATCATAAAATTAGTAGCAGCAGTATCTTCATCTACTAGGAGCAACTGGGTACCAGCTTCTAAGGCTTCGATAATATTTGCTGCTTGGGAGGTACTACCACTGGCATTAGAGGAACAGAAGTTGCTGGTAGGACGACTTTGAGGCAGTTGGTTGATAAAAGGAGAAATGTCTACTCCAGCAATACTACGTCCATCTTCGGCACGGATTTTCACAGCAGCAGGATTAGTCACGACCAATTCCCTGCCATCTCCCGGGATGTGGTTGTATACCCCTAATTCGATTGCCCTAAGTAGGGTAGATTTGCCGTGATAGCCACCACCGACAATCAGAGTGACACCAGCGGTAATTCCCAGACCAGTAATTAAACCCCGATTGGGACAGGTAAATTCAACTTGCAACTGGGGTGCGGATTGAAAGGGTACAGCTGCTTCCAATAATGGTCTGGTATCAATACCACTGCGGCGTGGTAAAATTGCTCCATTGGCAATAAAGGCAACTAGATCCCGCTCGGCCAGCTGTTGGCGCAGCCAGTCAGCATCTTCTATGGTCTCCACCTGTTGTTGAATCTCTTGCTGGTTCAGAGATTGATATAATAGGGATTGATCAACAATTTTGGGGATATCTTCACAGAACATTTCTGCTGCCTGACGTCCGGAAATGCGACGCCCACGAGCCGGGAGTCCCACGAGGAACCTTACTTCCAAGCCTTTCTTGCTAATAAAGGCTGATGTTCTCTCTAGCACTTCTTGTCCAACGTGGGTAATGGTAATCAGTCCACTCTTGCCACTACCTCGGTAGGAGCTACTTTTTTGTGCCACTGCATCAAACTGACGAGTTAGGTAATCTCGCAGAGCAATTTCTCGACTCGGAGAATGATAGAGGTTAGGGGGAAAGCCAGCAACTGACTGGGGAATCTGCACCCGTATTTTGCTAGGTGCAGCAAAGGGATCCCCTTGCACATGCTCGACAATCAGGGTGAAATTAGGGAAGTTGTAGCTACCTTTGATCTCTCTGTAAGCTTTGTAATTGCAATTATCAAGTTGCAGCAGCAGTTGACGTAAATTACTCAAATCACTCATGGTCGTTTACCCTTACCCACCCTCCCTCTGTATTCAAGGAAATAATATCAAAAAAATTATAGCAGGGAAGGTGGGGGAGTGTGGGGAAGGTGGGGAGTGTGGGAGGACAAGGAGGACAAGGAAGACAAGGGAGACAAGCAAACAATTCCCAATTCCCAATTCCCAATTCCCAATTCCCAATTCCCAATTCCCAATTCCCAATTCCCAATTCCCAATTCCCAATTCCCAATTCCCAATTCCCAATTCTGTGGGAGTGGTAATTACCGCACTAGTACAAGAAGGCTTCAAGGCAGGAGGCAGGAGGCAGGAGGCAGGAGGCAGGAGGCAGGAGGCAGGAGGTAGAAGGCAGAAGGCAGGAGGCAGAAGGCAGAAGGCTCCAAGACAATAAAGTTTATGGTATCTGCTTTTTTGGCGCTGCACTAGTGCAGTACGGTGGAAATAAGTACCAGTTAAAATTTTCCTTGTCTCCCTTGTCCTCCTTGTCCTCCTTGTCTCCCTTGTCTCCCTTGTCCCCCTTGTCCTCCTTGTCTCCCTTGTCCTCCTTGTCCTCCTTGTCTCCCTTGTCCTCCTTATCCTCCTTGTACCCCTTGTCTCCCTTGTCCTCCTCTTCCTTACCCTTTCTATTAAAACCTGTGGAGACAAAAACGGGGTGGTAGTAGCACTACCAAGAAACTGCCACTATGCCTGTTAACAGGCGCGTTACTATAGTTTTATTGAAGATAGCGCTATTATTTGCAGCCCCAAACACGATGACACTACCAATTCAGGCAGTTCAAGCCGCCTACTATGGCCGTCCTAACTACCGGACACCACCCCCAGACTTACCATCGCTGTTGCTGAATGAAAGGATTGTTTATTTGGGTATGCCTTTGGTACCACAGGTAACAGAGCTAATCATCGCTGAGCTGCTTTACTTGCAGTACCAAGATCCAGATAAGCCCATTAGACTTTACATCAATTCCGTAGGTACCTATGGCTTTGAAACAGAAGCCTTTGCTATCTGTGACACCATGAACTATATCAAGCCACCAATCCACACTATCTGCATGGGTATGGCCATGGGTATGGCAGCGATGTTGCTGTCGGCTGGGGAAAAAGGCTTTAGAGCCAGCTTACCCAATGCAACAATTGTACTACACCAGCCCCAAGGTGCAGCTCAAGGTCAAGCCACAGATATCCAAATTCGTGTTAAGGAAGTGCTGGCAAATAAAGCGACGATGCTTGATGTCCTCTCTCGTCATACAGGTCAATCTGTGGAAAAAATTACCAAGGATATGGACCGGATGTTGTATATGACTCCTGAGACGGCAAAAGAATACGGCATAATCGATAAAGTCCTAGAAGCCACCGAGGCAGATCTGCCAGTACCTGCTGGGGTCTAGAAGTTCAGGAGTACTCCTTCGGAGAAGGCTTCGCCAATAGGAGTCAAAAACTCAATTCTCCATTCTCCATTCTCCATTAATCTTTACCTAATTCGGAGCAAATTATGCCAATTGGTGTCCCAAAAGTTCCCTACCAGATGCCAGGTTCTCAGTACACTGAGTGGATTGACATCTATAATCGTCTCTATCGGGAACGGATTATTTTTCTAGGTAAAGATGTCGATGATGAAATCGCCAACCAAATCATCGCGGTTATGCTTTACCTAGACTCGGAAGACAATAGTAAAGACATTTTTCTTTACATCAACTCTCCTGGGGGTTCAGTAACCGCCGGTTTGGCCATTTATGACACCATGCAGCACATCAAATCAGATGTGGTAACCATTTGTGTTGGTTTAGCGGCATCGATGGGTTCTTTCCTGCTGACTGCTGGTAAAAAGGGGAAACGCCTTGCTTTACCTCACTCTCGGATTATGTTGCACCAACCTTCCGGTGGTATCCGAGGTATGGCTCAAGCCACAGATATTCAAATTACTGCTCAGGAGATTTTACGAGTTCGACATCAACTCAACCAAATCTATGCCGACAGAACTGGTAATTCTGCGGATAAAATTGCCAAAGATATAGATCGAGACTTTTTCATGTCAGCAGAGGAGGCGAAGGAATACGGACTGATTGACAAAGTTATTGAAGATAGCACACCCTAGTGGTGTGGCACAGCTAATTTGTTGGGTGTAAGAAGTGAAACCCAACAGGGTATTAACGTAAGTTGCTAGTTACCAGTATAAGCGTGTTGAGATCCCCCCTAACCCCCCTTAATAAGGGGGAGACCGGATTCAATACTGCTCGGTTAAGAGAGTGTGGGGAGTGTGGGGAGTGTGGGAGGTGTGGGAGGTTGGGGAACCTCAGGGAGAGAGATTCAAGCTTATCCGAGCAGTATTGGGACCGGATTCAAAGTCCCCCTTATTAAGAACCGGATTCAAAGTCCCCCTTATTAAGAACCGGATTCAAAGTCCCCCTTATTAAGAACCGGATTCAAAGTCCCCCTTATTAAGAACCGGATTCAAAGTCCCCCTTATTAAGAACCGGATTCAAAGTCCCCCTTATTAAGAACCGGATTCAAAGTCCCCCTTATTAAGGGGGATTTAGGGGGATCCAATTTATGTACCACGCTACTTTCATGTAGAGACACGACAACAACCCTACAGGTATCATTAAGGTAGGTGCGTCTCTACATTATGTAGAAGATTTATTAGTTCTGTAGATGAATTCGGCAGATTGCTATCACCTGTTAGGTTTAAAATCGGGAGCCTCCATAGCTGAGCTCAAGGCGTCTTATCGACGTCTGGCACGTCAGTATCATCCTGATGTCTACTCTGGAGATAAGAAGCTTGCTCAAGAGAAATTTATTGAGTTGACTGAGGCTTACAAGTTTCTTTTGAGTGTGATTCCTTCCGAGACTAATGAAACTTCTAGTGTATCAGAGAATGCAACTGCTCAGAGTAAGCCTCAACCAACAAAAGTAAAGGTAACTCGTAGCCAAACCCCTATTGAATGCAATCCGCCACTGTCGGTACTTGAACAGCAGCTTAAACGCAATGCTTATCACGATTTACAGCATATGTTGAAAGAACAGAGGTTTGCGAGAGCAATCACCTTGGTTGAAGGTTTGGCCCAAAGGATTCCCCAAGATCCAGAAATACGTCAGTGGAAAGCGATCGCTTATCAAGGTTGGGGACGGTATTTAGTAAATCAAAAGCAGCTGGATAAGGCAAGAATTTATCTGAAAAAGGCTCTGAAAACTGACCCTCACAATCGCTCTCTTTGGGCAGAAGTAGATAGGGATTTCCGTCGCATTGAGCGGTTGTTGTGAATTGGGGACTGGGAATTGGGAATTGGGGATTGGGGATTGAAAATTGGGAATTTGATTTCTAATTCCGTATATTTGTAGGGGCGGGTTTAGGGTCACCCTTAACTCATTTTGCGATAACGTTTGTACAAAACCCGCCCTTTCGATAACCTGGGGGTTGGTTACGATTGATTTATTGGGGGATTGGTTGGATTCACCGATAGGTTATGGCAGGGCGGGAAATGATCCCAATATTTGGGTAAAATGGTCTAGATTATCCTTAAAGCCGCCCCTACAATAGGTGTAATTTTAGGTTCAATTTTTTTCGCGATCGCACCTCTTGTGTTTGGCAACGTTTCTTGCTATTATCTCTAATAATGGAATGGGTGTGCGCCTGTAGCTTCCAAAAAGCTGACAGCTCACAAGCTAATAGCTAACAAATGATGGAATTAGCACCTTTTGCGATACTGTTGTTGACTCCGCTACTGAATTTTCTCTT
>JAAHGR010000018.1:6010-7283 GCA_010672425.1 Symploca sp. SIO2E6 | reverse complement strand
TAATAATGGAATGGGTGTGCGCCTGTAGCTTCCAAAAAGCTGACAGCTCACAAGCTAATAGCTAACAAATGATGGAATTAGCACCTTTTGCGATACTGTTGTTGACTCCGCTACTGAATTTTCTCTTTGGTTATAAAGTTCCGTATATTTCGTAGGGGCGGGTAATGGGTCACTCTTAACGCATTTGACGATAACGTTTGTACAAAACCCGCCCTTTCGATAACCTGGGGGTTGGTTACGATTGATTTATTGGGGGATTTGTTGGATTCACCGGTAGGTTATGGCAGGGCGGGTTTTGAGTGTAATATTTGGGTGAAATCGGCTAAATTATCCCTAAACCCGCCCCTACAATGGTTACGATTTATTGGGGATTTGTTGGATTCACCGGTAGGTTATGGCAGGGCGGGTTTTGTGCCTAATATTTGGGTAAAATGGGCTAGATTGTCCCTAAACCCGCCCCTACAATAGGTGTAATTTTAGGTGTAATTTATAGGTGCAATTATATGTGCAATTTTTTTCACGTTCGCACCTCTTGTGTTTGGCAACGTTTCTTGCTATTATCTTTAATAATGGAATGGGTGTGCGCCTGTAGCTTCCAAAAAGCTGACAGCTCACAAGCTAATAGCTAACAAATGATGGAATTAGCACCTTTTGCGATACTGTTGTTGACTCCGCTACTGAATTTTCTCTTTGGTTATAAAGTTCCGTATATTTCGTAGGGGCGGGTAATGGGTCACTCTTAACGCATTTGACGATAACGTTTGTACAAAACCCGCCCTTTCGATAACCTGGGGGTTGGTTACGATTGATTTATTGGGGGATTTGTTGGATTCACCGGTAGGTTATGGCAGGGCGGGTTTTGAGTGTAATATTTGGGTGAAATCGGCTAAATTATCCCTAAACCCGCCCCTACAATGGTTACGATTTATTGGGGATTTGTTGGATTCACCGGTAGGTTATGGCAGGGCGGGTTTTGTGCCTAATATTTGGGTAAAATGGGCTAGATTGTCCCTAAACCCGCCCCTACAATAGGTGTAATTTTAGGTGTAATTTATAGGTGCAATTATATGTGCAATTTTTTTCACGTTCGCACCTCTTGTGTTTGGCAACGTTTCTTGCTATTATCTTTAATAATGGAATGGGTGTGCGCCTGTAGCTTCCAAAAAGCTGACAGCTCACAAGCTAATAGCTAACAAATGATGGAATTAGCACCTTTTGCGATACTGCTGTTGACTCCGCTACTGAATTTTCTCTTTGGTTATAAAGTTCCGTA
>JAAHGR010000018.1:0-5910 GCA_010672425.1 Symploca sp. SIO2E6 | reverse complement strand
GCGCCTGTAGCTTCCAAAAAGCTGACAGCTCACAAGCTAATAGCTAACAAATGATGGAATTAGCACCTTTTGCGATACTGCTGTTGACTCCGCTACTGAATTTTCTCTTTGGTTATAAAGTTCCGTATATTTCGTAGGGGCGGGTAATGGGTCACTCTTAACGCATTTGACGATAACATTTGTACAAAACCTGCCCTTTCGATAACCTGGGGGTTGGTTACGATTGATTTATTGGGGGATTTGTTGGATTCACCGGTAGGTTATGGCAGGGCGGGTTTTGTGCCTAATATTTGGGTAAAATGGGCTAGATTGTCCCTAAACCCGCCCCTACAATAGGTGTAATTTTAGGCGTAATTTTAGGTGCAATTTTTTTTGCGATCGCACCTCTTGTGTTTGGCAACGTTTCTTGCTATTATCTCTAATAATGGAATGGGTGCGCGCCTGTAGCTTCCAAAAAGCTGACAGCTCACAAGCTAATAGCTAACAAATGATGGAATTAGCACCTTTTGCGATACTGCTGTTGACTCCGCTACTGAATTTTCTCTTTGGTTATAAAGTTCCGTATATTTCGTAGGGGCGGGTAATGGGTCACTCTTAACGCATTTGACGATAACATTTGTACAAAACCTGCCCTTTCGATAACCTGGGGGTTGGTTACGATTGATTTATTGGGGGATTTGTTGGATTCACCGGTAGGTTATGGCAGGGCGGGTTTTGTGCCTAATATTTGGGTAAAATGGGCTAGATTGTCCCTAAACCCGCCCCTACAATAGGTGTAATTTTAGGCGTAATTTTAGGTGTAATTTTAGGTTCAATTTTTTTCGCGATCGCACCTCTTGTGTTTGGCAACGTTTCTTGCTATTATCTCTAATAATGGAATGGATGTGCGCCTATAGCTTCCAAAAAGCTTACAGCTGATAGCTGATTGTGATGCGATAGTATCAAATTAACCCAGATTTAGTATGAAACCACAACTTCAACAGGCGATTGACCTGGCTCAATCGCTTTCGTTTATAGAGCAGCTTGAACTATTAAAAGCTGTATCGAACATTGTTCAACGAGCCGATGTTCAACAAGTCGATTTGCTGAAAATGCAAAATCAAGACTTTTGGAAGACTCGCTCTATCAAAGATCTGGTTGAAGAGCAACAGCCACCTAAGATCACAGATCTGAGTCTGTTGAGCATTGATTTTTGGGTAAGAGAGGAACCAATTGACGAATTTCTATCGTTTCTGCACCAACAACGCCAACCTGAGCAGCTCAAATCCCTATGAGTATTCTGTTGGTTGATACCGATGTAGTGTCTTTCCTTTTCAAACAAGATAGCCGCGCATCAATTTACGCACCTTTGTTACAAGGCAATCAGCTGGCGCTTTCCTTCATGACAGTTGCAGAACTGTTTCAATGGACTGCTGTTAGGAACTGGGGAACATCGCGAATTGAACGCTTAGAAAAAACCTTAACGAATTACCTGATTATTCCTGTTGATATTGAACTTTGTCGCCGATGGGGTAATCTCAGGGCACAATTGCAATCTGTCGGGAAACCGATTTCTGCTCAAGATGCTTGGATTGCAGCAACTGCCTTACGTCATAATCTTCCGCTCGTTACTCACAACGCACGAGATTTTGCTGAAATTCCTGGCTTGGATCTCCTTACACGCTCAGAGTAAATTTATAAAGTATTCTCTACACATCTAGCCTGAGTTACTCTGGTGGCTATCAGGAAGTATTTGTCTAGCCCTGGCTTTTGTTAGTGCCCCACAAAAGTATCCACTGGGATTTGGTTGCTTTGCCTTGGTAGTGGGGATTTAGTTATTTGTTCGTTTTGTCTATTTACGGCAGAAAGATCGGCTGTTTCTACAAAGGGTGGGTGGTGGTTATCGGTTTATTCACGATTTACTGCGTGAGCATTTTGCTAGTCAATCTCCGTGATAAGGATGAATTAACCACAGAGGCACAGAGGACAAAGAGGTTAGATTTACTATATATGTGCGCACATTTTTCCATGATAAAATAATACCATAGAGCAAGGGCGATCGCAACTAGAATATTGGGAATTGGGACAAAAGTTCCGTATATTTCGTAGGGGCGGGTAATGGGTCACCCCTAACGCATTTGGCGATAACGTTTGTAAAAAACCCGCCCTTTCGATAACCTGGGGGTTGGTTACGATTTATTTGGGGATTGGTTGGATTCACCGGTAGGTTGTGGCAGGGCGGGTTTTGTGCCCAATATTTGGGTCAAATGGGCTAGATTGTCTTCTTACCCGCCCCTACAATGGTTACGATTTATTGGGGATTGGTTGGATTTACCGGTAGGTTATGACAGGGCGGGTTTTGAGCACAATATTTGGGTAAAATTGGCTAGATTGTCTTCTTACCCGCCCCTACAATAGGTGCAATTTTAGGTGTAATTTTAGGTGTAATTTTAGGTTCAATTTTTTCGCGGTCGCCCTCCTTAACTATGCTACGGATCGGCTGTTTATACAAAGGGTGGGTGGTGGTTATCGGTTTATTCACGATTTACTGCGTGAGCATTTTGCTAATCAATCTCCGTAGTAAGGATGAATTAACCACAGAGGCACGGAGGACACAGAGGTTAGATTGACTATATATGTGCGCACATTTTCCCATGATAAAATAATACCATAGAGCAAGAGCGATCTCAACTAGAATATTGGGAATTGGGACAAAAGTTCCGTATATTTTGTAGGGGCGGGTAATGGGTCACCCTTAACGCATTTGGCGATAACGTTTGTAAAAAACCCGCCCTTTCGATAACCTGGGGGTTGGTTACGATTTATTTGGGGATTGGTTGGATTTACCGGTAGGTTGTGGCAGGGCGGGTTTTGTGCCCAATATTTGGGTCAAATGGGCTAGATTGTCTTCTTACCCGCCCCTACAGTAGGTGCAATTTTAGGTGCAATTTTAGGTGCAATTTGATCGCGATCGCCTTCCTTAACTATGCCACGGATCGGCTGTTTCTACAAAGGGTAGGTGGTGGTTATCGGTTTATTCACGATTTACTGCGTGAGCATTTTGCTAGTCAATCTCCGTGATAAGGATGAATTAACCACAGAAGCACAGAGGACACAGAGGTTAGATTTACTATATATGTGCGCACATTTTCCCATGATAAAATAATACCATAGAGCAAGAGCGATCGCAACTAGAATATTGGGAATTGGGACAAAAGTTCCGTATATTTTGTAGGGGCGGGTAATGGGTCATTGGTGTCAACTTAAACTAGGGATAGCTTAATGCTTAGCTTCCACACCCGCCAAGAGTTTAAACTCTTGGCTAATAGCAAAAGTCCACGCTTTGTGGACTGAAGATCGATACCGGATTTGGTATGAGTCATCTAAAGATGACTTGAGCTTAAGCCAAGGAACTTAAGTTCCTTGTGGGGCATGGGTTTTACGTTAAGTTGATACCAATGGTTTAGGGCCACCCTTAACGCATTTTGCGATAACGTTTATACAAAACCCGCCCCTACAATAGGTACAATTTTAGGTGCAATTTTAGGTGCAATTTGATTGCGATCGCACCTCTTGTGTTCTGCAACGTTTTTCGCTACTATATCTAATAATGGAATAGGCGTGCGCCTGTAAGGTCTAACAATAGGAACTAGACTGGCTATCTAGCCTACAAAATCAGCAATGGTGCGTTAGCTTACGCTAACACACCCTACACGCTACAAATAATCAAGGAAAAAATAACTCTTTGTTCAAGCCCTAAAATAGCTGCGCCAAATGCTTCAAAATTCTCAGGACTGAATACAGTTCATTGCTGCCCTTGCGTCGCAAATCGAACGGATTAGAGGTTGCATAACGAGGCTTTCCTACATTGAGCAGCTTGAGAAACAGAAAATAGCCCCCATTCGTAATCAAACCAAAGCTTGCTTTGTCAGGATAAGGATTTGCTAGCATATAGCTCAGGATCTGTGGCATTCCTACTTCAATTGAGTACGCTGCCTGCTTCGCTTCGATTGCCGTTAGCCAGAATTGCTGCTTGAAAACCAGCACATCGATCCGTCCATCAACAACAACCCCTTCATCTTTCATCTCCAGTTGAATCGACTTTTCTGCTTTGATGTAGTAAGGATTGAGATAAAAATCTGCTAAAAACAATAGGGGTGAGATTATCGCCATCTTTACCGAGTTTTCTAGTAGAGGGGGATGCTTAAGTAAATTAAAGTATCCTGCTCTAAGCTTATCCAACATGTCCTTCTCGACATCGCTCAACTCTGGCATATTGCCCTGCCATTCCCAAAAAAACTGCTCATCTTCAACTTCTTCGAGTCCGAAATGGTTTTCTAACTGCTCAAAGGTGATGTCTCTTGCTGAAATTGTAGTAACCATAGGCTAAAAGAATTGGGAATTGGGAATTGGGAATTGGGAATTGGGAATTGGTAATTGGGAATTGGTAATTGGTAATTGGTAATTGGGAATTGGGAATTGGCATAAAATTCCGTAAATTTCTTATTGTAGGGGCGGGTAATGAGTCACCCTTAACACATTTGGCAATAACCTGTGCACAAAACCCGCCCTTTCGATAACCTAGGGGTTGGTTACATTATATTGGTAGGGGCGGGTAATGAGTCACCCTTAACACATTTGGCAATAACCTGTGCACAAAACCCGCCCTTTCGATAACCTAGGGGTTGGTTACATTATATTGGTAGGGGCGGGTAATGGGTCACCCTTAACACATTTGGCGATAACCTCTGTACAAAACCCGCCCTTTCAATAACCTGGGGGTTGGTTACATTATATTGGTAGGGGCGGGTAATGAGTCACCCTTAACGCATTTGGCGATAACTTTTGCACAAAACCCGCCCTTTCGATAACCTGGGGGTTGGTTACGATTGATTTATTGGGGGATTAGTTGGATTCACCGGTAGGTTATGGCAGGGCGGGAAATGATCCCAATATTTGGGTAAAATCGGCTAGATTGTCCCTAAATCCGCCCCTACAATGGTTATGATTTATTGGGAGATTGGTTAGATTCACCGGTAGGTTATGACAGGGCGGGAAATGATCCCAATATTTGGGTCAAATGGGCTAGATTGTCACGCTTACCCGCCCCTACAATAGGTGCAATTTTAGGTGTAATTTTAGGTGTAATTTGAGGTGCAATTTGATCGCGGTCGCCCTCCTTAACTATGCTACGGATCGGCTGTTTCTACAAAGGGTGGGTGGTGGTTATCGGTTTATTCACGATTTACTGCGTCAGCATTTTGCTAGTTAATCTCCGTGATAAGGATGAATTAACCACAGAGGCACGGAGGACACAGAGGTTAGATTTACTATATATGTGCGCACACTTTCCCATGATAAAATAATACCATAGAGCAAGAGCGATCGCAACTAGAATATTGGGAATTGGGACAAAAGTTCCGTATATTTCGTAGGGGCGGGTAATGGGTCACTCTTAACGTATTTGGCGATAACGTTTGTAAAAAACCCGCCCTTTCGATAACCTGGGGTTGGTTACGATTTATTGGGGGATTGGTTGGATTTACCGGTAGGTTGTGGCAGGGCGGGTTTTGTGCCCAATATTTGGGTCAAATGGGCTAGATTGTCTTCTTACCCGCCCCTACAATAGGTGTAATTTTAGGTGCAATTTTAGGTGTAATTTTAGGTGTAATTTGAGGTGCAATTTTTTCGCGGTCGCCCTCCTTAACTATGCTACGGATCGGCTGTTTCTACAAAGAGTGGGTGGTGGTTATCGGTTTATTCACGACTTACTGCGTGAGCATTTTGCTAATCAATCTCCGTGATAAGGATGAATTAACCACAGAGGCACAGAGGACACAGAGGTTAGATTTACTATATATGTGCGCACATTTTCCCATGATACAATAATACCATAGAGCGAGAGCGATCGCAACTAGAATATTGGGAATT
>JAAHGR010000179.1 GCA_010672425.1 Symploca sp. SIO2E6 | reverse complement strand
GCGCATCAGAAATATAATGATTGGTTCTTTGGGAAAACCATTTACCTGCACTCTGATCTAAAAATTCTTTAATATCCATTTAGTTGTTTGTTATTTGTTATTTGTTGTTTGTTATTTGTTGTTTGTCGTTTGTTGTTCGTCATTACTTATTACTTATTACTTATTACTTATTCAAACCCTCTAGAGCAAGAGATGCAGCAGCAGCAACTTGCGGATTGCTGTCTTTTGCTAAATATTTTAGGGCAGAGATACTTTGGTCACTTTTGAGCTGACCGAGGGTTTCTGCTAAGCGTTGACGAATTAACCAGTCTTCTGATTGAACAAAACCCAGGAGGTCATTGAGAGATTCTACTGCTTTGATTTCACCTAAAGCAGCAATTGCTGCTTGCTGTACCACAACTTCTTTACTATACAATGCTTGGGTCAGAACTTCACGAGCACGGTACTCTTGGATATTGCCAAGGGAGACCGCTGCACTAAAACGCACCAACCATGAGGTATCTTCGTAGAAAGCATGAACTAGAGGTTCAAAGGCTCTTCGATCTTCCAAATACCCCAAAGCTCCAGCAGCGGCAGCGCGAATACCATAATCTGGATCAGTTTGCAGTACTTTGAGCAAAATTGGATAGCATTCTTCAGTGTGCTTAATTCCTAAGGCAAAGACAGCCATTGAGCGAACTGGTAGATGTTGGTCGTCTAATACTTTCTTAATTAGAGGAACTGCTTCCACTGCTGGAACTTCACGCAATAAGGTAAGAGCCAGCAAGCGATCGCGTGTGTTCGGGCTCTCAAGCTGAGTGGAAAGTTGCTCTAAATTAGGATGGGCCATATGCTATACTTTAGCTTCTTGGAAATCTTAACATAAAGTAAGGCTCCGAGGCAGCAAGGCTCCGAGGCTACAAGGCAGTCCCGATGAAAAAATTTCACCACCAGGTGATGAAAGTAGACTCTTCTCCATTCCCAATTCCCAATTCCCAATTCCCAATTCCCAATTCCCAATTCCCAATTCCCAATTCCCAATTCCCAATTCCCAATTCCCAATTCCCAATTCCCAATTCTAAAGTTGTGGCAAGATCTCCGGTAAGAGGTTACCTGGAATGTTCGACAAAGCTAGGTTTTGTCCTGTAATGCCATTTTCCCGGTAGAAGGCACGAATAGTTTTGATGATGTAACCTAAGGCACTTTGATAGGCATTACTTTCTGCACTAGCGGTAGTTATTGCTTGTACCTGCTGGTTTAAGGCTGCGTGTAGATGAGCTAATCTGGTTTCTTGGGTTAGGGAAAACTGCGGTTGGGTTGCTAGTTGATAGTAGGCTAGTCCCAAATTTTTGTGAGTAGTGCTTAAATCAAAATTGACAGGTACTGCTGGAGTGGCTTGCTGAAGTTGTTGGGCAAGAGCGATTGCTTCCTCGTACACTGCAATACATTGCTCTAAATATTCTACTTTGGCCTCGGATTCGTCTGGCAATTGATCTGCTAAGTGCCAATAAGCAGTACCCAAGTTATTCTGGGTAGCGGCGCAAGCAGCAGGAACTACCCCAGGTTTGCGGTACTTTAAGGCTGCTTGATAAGCAACTACTGCCTTATCGAGGAAAGTTTCCGGCTGTTCGTATTGAGCCAGATTCCAGTAAGCTGTACCCAGGTTATTTTGAATCATCGCCCAATTGAGGGATGATGTTCCTGGATGGGAAGTTGTTTGTTTTTGGTCTAGTGGGTCGTTAGCCTCTAGCTGCTCAGATGGCAGGTCATAGGGAGAAAGCGCTTCTGTATAAGCCGCGATCGCAGCTTGTAAATTTGTTACAGGTGATTGTTCCTGGGCAAGATTCCAGTAAGCTGTACCCAAATTATTTTGGGTGGAGGCATACTTGATGGCATCGTTTTCCTCATCACGATAGCGCAAAGCTTCTTGATAAGCCTTAATCGATTCCTCCAAATTCGCCGTCGGCTCTTGATGGCGAGCCAAATCTCCATAGGCTGCCCCCAGATTATTCTGAATCATAGCATAGGTGTGGGGAACCTCTGCGGCAATCAGCTTGGTTAAGGCTAACTGGTAGGATTGAATACTTTGCTCTAGATAAGAGATAGTAGAGGATGATTCTGGTAAGTCTACTGTTGGCTGAGGACAACGGGAGAGCATCCAGTAGAGATTGCCGACATCATTGAGGATCTCTGATAGGGGGGTATTGGTTGCCACCACACCAGGAATGGAATTAGAACCTTCTGTTAACCATTGCAAAGCCTGCTCATAAGCCTGGAGTGCTAACTGCAAGTTGTCCCTAGAGGCGTCTCCTTGTTCGATGAGATGACGATAGTAATTACCTAATTCTAGATAGGTATCAACTAGAGATACATCATCGATTACAGGTTTCAGATGGGAAAGTTGTTCTTCAAAGGGTAGGTTCGAGTTTTCTGTTTCTGTTGACGACTGTTGTACTAAGTCACCGGTAAGAGCAGCATCAATCGGCTCTTCTGGCTTGAGCTCTTCTGACTCCTGAGTGGTATTATCTGATAAGGTTACATCTACCGGAAACTCTGGTAGTGGCATGGGCAGCGTATCTTCTTTTGCCTGGGGCATTTCCCAAAGCAAATCATTACCCTGATAATTAGTTTGTTGTTCACTAAGCTGTGGCAAAAGGGATAAAGCCTTCTGGTTTAGCTTAACTGACTCCTCACTCAACAGTTTCCGCAAGTCTTCCTGAAATGAAACAGTTGTTGCTTTCTTGGTTGATACTGGAACAGTAGCAGGATAAGTCCTCTTGGGAGTAGAGGAAGTTTCTGGTTTGACGGCTCCCACAGGAGGCAAAGGCGTTGGCTCTCCTTCAAACTCAAACAACCCAGTATGCCACTGCCAGAATTTTGGTACAGATTGTTGAATATTATAGAACCAAGGTCGTGGCAGCCAGAGTAACAGTGTAGATTCTAGTTTCAGCAGATAGCGCTCACTTGCCTGCAAATTCCGGAGGAAAAGCCGCTGTACTTCAGGAGTTTGTTCCATTAAGCGCTCCACACCCAAAATCTGAAAACCCGGTTGCCAGCAAGGATGTTCTGATTTCCTTTGGTGAGCAAACCATTGAGCAATTTGCCTCAGAGGATGGGGTTCCCTCAAGTTTATATTCAGGCTTACTAACTTCGGGTAATCTTGAGTCTCCCTTGGTTCTGTTACCGAGGTTGTACCCAATTCGGCGTGCAATTTGCTTGCTAGACGATTGCGCAAGTTCAAATCATCACACACAGCTACAAAAAGTTGGCGGCGTAAACCCAGACTCAAAGCCAGTTGCAAACGTTGATAGGTTTGACGATTCCAACTGGAAATTTTTTGTGAAGTAGTATTTGCTACAGTCATGCCGGTAGATGGTGAGCCAGGGGTCAGGTGGTAGGTGTTAGGTATTAGGTGTTAGGTGTTGGGTGTTGGGTGTTAGGTTGTATAATTACTCATAAGACTTGCTCTCCGGGATTAAGTTTATCGCCTAGGAGTTAGGAAAACAGTTATTTATCAATCTTTTCTTACTATTTGTCCCTAAGTCCGGATTTGCTCACCAGATGTTAATGGGGAATTGGGAATTGGGAATTGGGAATTGAGAATTGGGAATTGAGAATCGAGCTTTCAGTCGCTGGTCTCCCAACTACGATCTTAAAACCTTAATCCCTCAATATTGCGATCGCGGTTGGCAAGTTGGTTCTAGTGTAGCGTTACGAGAGTTTGAGGCTGCCATTTTAGAAGAAGGGAGTAGGGAGTAGCTCACAAGGGTAAGTTTTTTACTTTTGGGTTGAGACAAGACAAGGTAGACAAGGGAGGAAAACTGTGTCTTATCTTGACCGAAATATAAAAAACCTACCCTTTTCAGGTAGGGAGTAGGGAGTATGGAGTAGGTAACAGGAAAAGATATTAATTCCTACCACCTAACACTTTACTGTTCTCTCAAGCACCTGCCTGACGAACTTCTGGTATCCAATCCCCTTTTTTTGAGCTAATTCCTTAATTGCCTCCAATAGCTCAGTAGAAATACGAAGGTTGAGCGTTGCATCTTTAGGGAGAAATTCAAACGAAATAGGAACGAAGTTCTCCCGAAACGCTTCAGGTTCAAGGAATTCTGATAGATCACGCTCCAGAAGGCTTTCAGCTTCCTGTTCAGTGGTCATTTTGGGAAGTTTAGGTTTGTTCATGTTGCTCATATTTCTTTGCTTCCTTTTCGTGCATATAACGGGTAGAAATGGGTCGGATCAAATCACCACGCATAGTGAAAGCTACAAAAACTGGGCGATAATTTGGCGGCATACGACCGATAGCAAGGAAACGAGCTTCACTGTGTGAATGTGCCATATCAGGGCCAACAAAGCGAACGTGAGAACGAAAAAATTCCTCGATATCACCAATACTCATGCCGTGTTTCTGGCACTTCTCCTCGTTGCCCGGATCCAATCAAAGCCAGCTTTTATCATTTTTATCATTTCTATGGTATGTTTAAGCATATACGTTTGTCAATACATTTATTAATACATTTGTGTTGTAGCACATAAATCTAATTTAGTGCTATACTAATAAACTGAATGTGCGGCGGCATAGCCAAGTGGTAAGGCAGGGGCCTGCAAAGCCTTTATCCCCAGTTCGAATCTGGGTGCCGCCTTGGGGATTCCCCATATTACTCGTGATCAGTCAGACGCGAGCGAGACGCTCGCACTACATTCTTAAATTCTAAATTCTAAATTCCCCACACCTCCCTAATAACCTAAATTTGAGGAGTAATGCGAACTAATTGATTTTCTTCCTCTATGACTATGTTAGCTAGTTCAAACTGTTCAATTACCCAGGCATTAGTCGTCAGATGCTTACTGATACTAGCTACACGATACTGACTTGTCTGTGAACTTAAGGCTAAGGGCAAAAGTAACTGATCTGCGAGAAAGGGATCTACTGGTGCAGCTTGAGCGTGAAAATTGAGTAGTTCCTGAACAGCTGTTTCTGCCACCTGTTCGGCTGGTATTCCCCGACTGCCTAAAGCACTAAATCCGGCGCGACTGTGTTCGTACTTAGCCGTGAGAAAGATACCGGCTCCCGATGCTACTCCTCGTCCACGCATTGCCTGGATTTGAGCCGGGAGATGAGCCTCTTGCAAGAGATTTTCGGCACGGTTAGCCATGCGTTGGGGAATATGAGCCGGTAATTCTGTGACTACTGCTAAACCACCGATCTGCTGTAAAGCGCCGAGCTCTAATAATTGAAGACCAGTTAGAGGTTGTTTGCTGCCAGTTACCTGCAATGTCACTTCTCCTCCGCCTTTAGGATACCAACCCCAAGCATTTAGCTCCACTTCAGCTTGAATGCCCAGCTGTTGGAGAATCGGTAAATAAATCGCTTCAATATAGTTAAAAGAAGGACTCCAAGCCACATGAGTTCCTCCTTTGAGAATCACTTTGGAGTTGCCGTTAGTTAGTGCTAAGGGAAGAAGAATGGTTTGCAAAATTAGGGTGACGGCTCCTGCTGAGCCTCCTTCTCTCGCCTCAGCAACATCGAAAGTATACTGTCCAGCTTGAGGTGGACGAGTAGGCAGAAATTCTAAGGTCATTGAACCCAAAGTATCTCCTCTGACCTCGGCTTGGCAAAGAGCAGCTGCTGCTTTTACCGAGGTCAAGTGTTGTGCTGCTAGTCCTGGTTTTTTGCGATTGGCACGAAGGCGATCGATACGGACAGGTTTACCTGTAATGGTAGCTAGACTAAGGCTGGTACGGAGAACCTGACCTCCACCTTCCCCCCATGAACCATCAATGTTAATCATCAAAAATCAAATCTTGTTAGAGAAGGGAATTGGAAATTGGGAATTGGGAATTGGGAATTGGGAATTAGCGCTCATTACTTCAAAAGCAGAATCCATCGATTTATTCAGCAGATCCTAGTTAGACTCAAGATGATTTTTGCAAGGCGACGAACTCATAACCATACCAATCGTGATATTCTCTGTACATGTCAATCTCACGCTGTTCATTGTTGAGCATAGTTAATGCCTCTGGATTATTATGATATCTCTGACCAAGGTCATTGATTCTGGCTTGCACTGGCAGATAGTAGTTCCACCATCCCTTCTCTGGAAGAGTGAAATGTCCGATTAAGTCATATCCACAGCCAGGAAACAGATTTAACACTTCCTCCAATGTCCTCATTCCGGGATAGTTTTCTGCCCAATAAGTTTGAATAGCCTGGGGTGGTTGAGACTGTAACCAAACTAGCTCACTCAGAACCAAATAGCCACCAGGTTTGAGCAAAGAATGCCATTGCTTGAGACCTTCTACTAAGCCAATGATATAAATCGATCCTTCAGCCCAGAGTACATCAAATGTGGCTTCGGGAAAAGATAGAGCGAACATGGATTGGTTTAAACAGGTAATTTGGTCGAGCAAACCCAGTGCAGTTGCTTGAGCTTGAAGATGATCTAAAAATGGTTGATGATTATCAACCGCCTTAATGTGACCATCGGTTAACCTAGCTAGTTCCAACGTTTGTGCCCCCGGGCCACAGCCAATGTCTAGAATATTTGGTTGAGATAAGGGAGGAAGCAGCTGCCATGCCTGCCTAGTGTATTCATCTCCACCAGGACTTTCTTTGGGAAGATCTTTGTGAATTTCAAAAAAAATTTCCATAGATGAAGATGTCTGTTGAAGCCTAGGCAATGTCATGATTATAAAATAAAATCTAATCAGAAAGTGAAAAGCATCGATAATGGCTAGAGACATTTTCCATCAACAGGTTAAACACGCATTAATCAAAGATGGATGGCAGATCACTCACGATCCTCTCACGATACGCATCTCAGAAGCAGTCAAATTACAAATCGATTTAGCCGCAGAAAGTACCATCGCTGCGGAACGAGATTTAGATAAAATTGCCGTAGAAATAAAAAGCTTTATTGGAGACTCAGATATCAGTTCCTTTCACACGGCGTTGGGGCAATATCTCAACTACTGGCAAGCATTGGAAGAGCAAGAACCGGACAGAATTGTTTACTTAGCCATTCCCCTTGAAACTTATAATGATTTTTTTCAACTGCCTTTTATCCAAAGGGCTCTGAGACGTTATCAAGTAAAGCTAATCATTTACGAGCCTACATTAGAGGAGATTAAACAATGGATAAGTTAGAACGATATCGACAATTTATCAAGGATATTTTAACAGAACACGCCCAAATAGCAACCACAAGGGATACGGTTACATCAGAACTAATCTTTGATCACGAACATGACCATTATCAACTGACATATGTCGGCTGGCAAGGACATAAGCGGATCTTTGGCCCTGTGATGCATTTTGATATTATTGATGGTAAAATTTGGATTCAATATAACGGTACAGAAGACTCTGTTGCTCAAAGGTTGGTTCATCTGGGTGTACCTACTTCCGATATTGTTCTGGGTTTTCATTCCTCCTTTAAACGCCAATTTACCGGTTATGCAGTAGGTTAATAACGATCGCGACCCGTATATCTCCCAGAATCTATTTAATAATTTCCCAACCTGAATCAATCGACAAATTGCAGTAAACCCTAAATTATTGCTAAGGATTAGTTGTGTTAACCGGGAGGATATCACTAGGGCGGGAAATGATGCCAATATTCGGGTCAAATGGTGTAAATTGTCCCTAAATCCGCCCCTACATAATACTGCTTGCTTAAGAGATTGTGTTTAATTCAGACATTACAGGTGCACACCTATTCCATTATTCAGATAATAGCCCAAAATAGCGAAAATTGCAACCGATCAAATATTCTCAGGCGATCGCTTACGACACCAACTGCAAGCTTCAGATCCCTGACTTCTTCTGCCGGTTTACCCTTGTTAATTCCAGGTTCCATCAAAGAAGTCGGGGATCTTGGGGAATTAAGCGATCGCTAGGGATTAGTTGTGTTAACCAGGAGGATATCGCTAGGGCAGGTTTTGATGCCAATATTCGGGTCAAATGGTGTAGATTGTCCCTAAATCCGCCCCTACATAATACTGCTTGCTTAAGAGATTGTGTTTAATTCAGACATTACAGGTGCACACCTATTCCATTATTCAGATAATAGCCCAAAATAGCGAAAATTGCAACCAATAAAATATTCTCAGGCAATCGCTTACGACATCAACTGCAAGCTTTAGATCCCAGACTTCTTCGGGAGCATCCCATTTTGGCTAGTTGTCTCATTTAGTATGCCTGTAACCCTTGCCATGTCGTTCTTTTGGTAATGTTTTTTCCAAAATGGGATGCTCCCACTTCTTCTGCCGGTTTATCGAATCAATTACAGGTTCTATCAAAGAAGTCGGGGATCTTGGGGTATCTGAAGCGATCCCTAGAGATTAGTTGCCTTAACCAGAAGGATATCCCTAGGGCAGGTTTTGATGCCAATATTCTGGTCAAATGGTGTAAGTTTTCATGCTGACACGCCCCTACACAATATTGGTTGCTTAAGGGAGAATGTTTAATATCGCAATCTATGTTGATTTTGATATGAGTACGCTACTTTCTATCGATTTTTGGTCTTTCGAGATTATACATGAAAATTCACAATTTATTTTGTGCATAAGAAATCTTGATGATAACCGCTTCAATGGTCAAAGCATTGCAAACGTGGAAATCTCCTGAAAATTCTTACGGATTAAAAAATTATGCCAAACTTATTGATAATCCTGGGGAAGTTAACTCGCTTGATTTGTTTGTCGAAGTTGCTTTGGAAAAATGGCAAGATAAGCTTTCTTAGTCTTGATGCTGTTAAGGCAGGTTTTGCTGGTAAAAAATTTTGCGATCGCTAACCTACTTATTGCTAAGAATTAGTTGCGTTAACCGGAAGGATGTCGTTAGGGCGGGAAATAATTCCAATATGCGGGTTAAATGGTGTAAATTGTCACGCTTACCCGCCTCGGTTATACCAGGAACAACCAAATGCCGACGGGGCGGGTTTAGTTCAATTATCGCTGTTTGGTTAAGTCTTTGGTGAACCCGCCCCTACATATTGATTGGTAATTCTCAATCATTGGTGTGTAATTCAGATATTATAGGCGCACACCTATTCCATTGTTCAAATCATAGCCAAAAATCACGAAAATTGCAACCAATAAAATATTCTCAGGCGATCGCTTAAGACACCAACTGCAAGTTTTAGATCCCCGACTTCTTCTGCCGGTTTATCGAATCAATTACAGATTTCATCAAAGAAGTCGGGGATCTTGGGGAATCAAGCGATCGCTAGGGATTAGTTGTCTTAACCGGGAGGATATCGATAGGGCGGGAAATGATGCCAATATTTGGGTTAAATGGTGTAGATTGTTCCTAAACCCGCCCCTAGAAAACCTTGCTTGATTCAGAGATAATGTGCAATTCAGATATTATAGGCGCACACTTATTCCATTATTCAAATCATAGCCAAAAATCACGAAAATTGCAACCGGTAACATATTCTCAGGCGATCGCTTACAGCACCAACCGCAAGTCTTAGATCCCCGACTTCTTCTATCGGTTTGCCCTTGTTAATTACAGATTCCATCAAAGAAGTCGGGGATCTTGGGATATCTGAAGCGATAGCTAGGGATTAGTTGCGCTAATCGGGAGAATATCGATAGGGCGGGAAATGATGCCAATATTTGGGTTAAATGGTGTAGATTGTTCCTAAACCCGCCCCTATAAAACCTTGCTTGATTCAGAGATAATGTGCAATTCAGATACTACAGGCGCACACCTATTCCATTATTCGAATCATAGCCAAAAATCACGAAAATTGCAACCGGTAACATATTCTCAGGCGATCGCTTACAGCACCAACCGCAAGTCTTAGATCCCCGACTTCTTCTATCGGTTTGCCATTGTTAATTACAGATTCCATCAAAGAAGTCGGGGATCTTGGGATATCTGAAGCGATCGCTAGGGATTAGTTGTGTTAACCGGGAGGATATCGCTAGGGCGGGAAATGATTCCCATATTTGGGTTAAATGGTGTAGATTGTTCCTAAACCCGCCCCTATAAAACCTTGCTTGATTTAGAGATAATGTGCAATTCAGATACTACAGGCGCACACCTATTCCATTATTCAAATCATAGCCAAAAATCACGAAAATTGCAACCAATAAAATATTCTCAGGCGATCGCTTAAGACACCAACTGCAAGTTTTAGATCCCCGACTTCTTCTGCCGGTTTATCGAATCAATTACAGATTTCATCAAAGAAGTCGGGGATCTTGGGGAATCAAGCGATCGCTAGGGATTAGTTGTGTTAACCGGGAGGATATCGCTAGGGCGGGAAATGATTCCCATATTTGGGTTAAATGGTGTAGATTGTTCCTAAACCCGCCCCTATAAAACCTTGCTTGATTCAGAGATAATGTGCAATTCAGATACTACAGGCGCACACCTATTCCATTATTCAAATCATAGCCAAAAATCACGAAAATTGCAACCGGTAACATATTCTCAGGCGATCGCTTAAGACACCAACCGCAAGCTTTAGATCCCCGACTTCTGCTGCCGGTTTACCCTTGTCAATTACAGTTTCCATTAAAAAGTCGGGGATCTTGGGGTATCTGAAGCGAGCGAAGCTGATCGCTTTGCGAGCATCTTGCTAGGAGGATCTTATATCAAGTCCGGATAATTACTTATAATTCCCGAATACCTTGCAACTTTCTTTCTTCCCTCCTGCCTCCTGCCTCCTGCCTCGGAGCCTTATTGCCACCAAAGTTTAAGTATTCAACCGGACATGATATTAGCTAAACCTGAGCGCAAGACACGCATGAACCTAAACCGGTAGCATTGTGTTGGGTTTCGCTACCGCTTCACCCAACCTACTTATTACTACTTATTACTTATTAATAATTTACTGAAACAGTTAAATCTTATCACTGTTCCCAGTTAAGAGTTCCCTTTTTCATACCATTGAGTGGTTTATGACCCAGATGGAGACGCTATATAATTAAGCCGTTGAGTTGCATCTGCCTGAAAATGGCCAACAAAGATATTCAAGAAAAAACGCTAAATTTTAGCACAAAAATAGTCAATATCTGTAATTTACTGCGAGAAAATGGTGGAATTGAATATGATTTAAGCAAACAATTAATACACTCTGGAACAATTATTGATACGAAGATTGAGGAAGCACAAAATTCCAAAAGTCAACTGGATTTTATGCAGAAGATGAATGTGTCTCTCAAGGAAGCTAAAGAGATAAATCATTGGTTGAGAATCTTAATTGCAATCAATAAAAAACTAGAAACAAGATTGCTTCCTCTACTCAATGAATCTAACGAACTAATTTCCCTTATTCATGCAACCATTAAAAATAGTAAGCCTAAAAACTAATTCTAAATTCTAAATTCTTCTACACTTCATACTTTATAGCTGCTTCAGCAATCAAATTAGCTATGGCTTGGGGAGCATCAATGTGGAGGTTGTGTCCTCCGGAGAGGAACACTCGCTTTGCTTGGGGCATTGCTGCTTGTTGTTGGGATAAATCATCAGTTCTATTTAAATGACTAGTATCTCCATAGATTAAGGTAGTTGGTGCTTGAATACGCCGAAGTAGTTCAAGATACCTAGCTTTGGGGAAAGAATTGCCATTGAAGCCAATGCCTGTGCGATTACGCAGTAGTGGGTCCCACCGCCAACGTACACCACCATCACAGGGTTCGGTAATGCGGTTGGCTAGTTTGAGAGCCAGGTTTTCTGACATGGTAGGAGTGCCTAGCCGCAGGCGAGAGGCAGCGGTAGCTACATCGGGAAATACAGGATGTTGAGGGGGTGAGGCAAGATAGTCTAAGTGGGTGGCTAGTTGCTCAACCACTTCGTTGTCGTTGCCGTCAGAAGGTAGTACTGTATCAACGAGGATTAGGGCTCCCACCTTTGGCGATACCGAAGCGCTGCTGCTGTGCGATCGCACACTAGCATACATAGCTGCGATCACTGAACCAAGAGAATGTCCTACGAGGATAAATGGTTTGTCGGTAAGTTCGGTAAT
>JAAHGR010000178.1 GCA_010672425.1 Symploca sp. SIO2E6 | reverse complement strand
GTAATTGTCGTCTACAACAACCGAATTGTGATGGCAGATAATCTTGAGGAAGGAATTAAGGCTATTTTTGAGCCAGAGCAGCAGTCAACACCAACAATTATCCGTCAGTTAGAGGAAGATATTTTACGTTTATCTGAAGAATGAAGAATTGGGAATTGGGAATGGAGAGTTGCAATTGTGATTGGTTTTTGCTATTATTTTGAATAATGGAGTGGGTGTGCGCCTATAAACTATTTCCCCTGCCACAGGCAAGATGCCTGTTCCACAAGAAACTGATAAATGTCCTTTAGCTTATTAGTTTGATCATGATGAACCACAAAGGCACAAAGGTCACGAAGGAAGAAAAGAAGAGAGTGCGTTAGCTACTTTATTGAGAGAGAAAGCGATCGCACTCCAAGTAGGTTGGGTGCAGCGAAGCGAAACCCAACAGCACAGAACTCACGCAGCTACATTTTAGTAGTGGGAGCATTTTACTCGCTTCGGTGTCATATTAGGGAGCAAGATGCTCCCACTACAATCTTGAGACTCAAACGGATGCTTTTGCTCAGCATGATTACCGATAAAGCTAATACCAAATCCGCCTTTTAAACCCCTGGTTTCGCTGAAGCCTTCTTTTCCTTCTGCCATCTGCCTTATTCCCAACATAGCGGAGGTGACTAACCCGGATTTGGTATTACCCCATCAATTATATGGCCACACTCAAGGATGGCAATAGCTTGTAGATCGACTGTAAATTTTCATCATAAAAACCATCCTCCGGGGCATAGATAATCCCATTCCAGCCTTTGGCCAAAAAAGCTTCTAGGCAATCAATCATTTCCCAGGCACAATCGGACAAACCTTCATCATCTACTTCAATGGCAATAACCTGCTTACTTGCTACAAGCTGTTGAATTAGATTTTGTAGTTTGCTTGATGGCTCGGATAACTCCAAAGTTTCTCTTGTGTCCTGAATCTCCTGCTGAAGCAATATATCATTCACATTCAGTTCTATTCTTATGGGACGTTTGCCCTGCTGATAGTAGATGGTGAGAGATTTCCAAGAACTGTTCTCAGTTACCGTTTCCGCTGGCAGCAGCTCAAAACGCGGTATTTTTTCAAAGTAGCAGCCATTGAGGATAAAATCAGTAATTTGCTTGGCAGTTACAGGTTGGAGGGACTGACAAAATATACGCAAAAAATAACTCATTACAATACTCCTTCTCTATAGAATTAGTCATCGTCACCTACAGTCTTCGTTTCTACATCGTCTCGCCATCGATAAGTAATGCGCCTAGTTATATCTCTCTTGTCTACAAAGGTGAGAGTATCATTCTCGCTCAAAGCTAAAATTTCGTCAGCGAGTTTTGCTCGTTCTCGTGCCTGTGGCATTCCATTGAGAAGCATTTCTCCTACCTCAACATAATCGATACCCCTATCAGCATTGTACCTGACCATATCTGGATATCTGCCTCCAAGTTCTACATTTTCGACGTTCCGAAATCCTTCAGCTATTAACGCTTGGCGTGCTGCTACTTGATTGAAACCCCCTGGTCTTCCAGGTCGTCCTCCTTGTGAGGCAGGGTCAAAGTATCTTGCTTTCCATTGCTCAAAGGAGAGAATATCCTCTAGTTGTTTTCCTGCTTGATACTGCTCATAATTGTATCTTTGGTAGCGCCACTCGGCTGCACCTGGAGAGTTGAAATTGGGCTTTGCGCCTTCTGGTGGCTGGGGTGACCACTCCGGCTCTGACATCAGTTATATTTTTCCTGGGGTGTAAGCTTTTCAGCTTACCACAGGTTAATCTTATCCTTGTCTTCTTCGAGCCAGAGAGAGTATTCTTAGAAACCGGGTTTCTCGCAAGAAGACAACTCTGATATCAGCATTCTCACTAAAGAAACCCGGTTTATGAACCAACGCTCTAGAATATGATCGCTTTCTCTAACGAATATAAGTGTTGGTTGAGATTTTCATTTGCTTTAACTATCAGGCCCGCAATATTGTGCCATATTTGGGTCTTCTTCTAATCCCTTTGGAGTTGGATGCCAAGTTCCAGTTTCTGGATCTTGGTAGCACCAGCCATAATCATCTGGGTTTTCATGACCAAAACCAGTAGTAAGAATGCCACCACCATGCTCCAAACCAACTTTTTTGCCAGTCGCTAAATCTTCAACTTCCGAAGCTTGGCGGCCAGAACCGATACAGTAATTACCTTTGTGGATTGCATTTTCGTAGTAGCTGGGTATGGTAATGTCGCCATATTGGTCGATTATGCTTTGCAACCAAGCTGCCGTATCCGAAAAACCTTGTGTTTTGGCTTTATCACGTAGCTCACTTAAAGTATGGCCACAAGATTGGTCACAAGGTGGAACTATTTGAGCAACCAAGTTTTCACGATTTTGCTGAGTGAAAACTTCGGTTACTTCTGCACTGCTTGGGGCAGCTAAAGAAATTAAGCCAAGTGGAAGCAAAACAGGAACCAGAAATTTTCCGAGAACCATACTATGGTAATGGTTTCCAATCATTTTCCTTTCTAATTTAGCAATAAGGTTAGTTTCAAAAATTTGTCTAGTTTCCATTCAACCGTTTTCCCTCGCTATAACTTTAGAAATAGGTCTCTTGGAGTACATAAATTAGAGCATAGCATTTTCAGCCTACATTCGGCTGGTTCCTAAGCAACAGTGACCTTGATTTAGCCATGAAGCGCAAGAAGGAGTATGAAGAAAATCACCAATAAACACGCTGGCTCATCCTTTCGGTTGTACAAATTTTCAGTAGTGGGAGCATCTTGCTCCCTAAAATTAAAATGAAACAGCACTGCCCAGTTGAGGGCGCAAGCATTGCGCCCCTACTGGGTAAGGTTGAAAAATCAATATTCTCCCGTCTCCCAAAATGCTTCTGTTAGTACTGTATCCAGACTGTAGCTAAACTCCCATGCTTCAGGAAACTCAGTGTCAGGATACTCTTCGCCTACTTCCGAGAGAGCTTCTTGGTAGAGTTCATCAAACTCTGCAAGCACATAATTGCGTAAACTTGGTGCTTTTTTG
Organism: Symploca sp. SIO2E6; assembly: GCA_010672425.1. Classification (GTDB taxonomy): domain Bacteria; phylum Cyanobacteriota; class Cyanobacteriia; order Cyanobacteriales; family Coleofasciculaceae; genus Caldora. The sequence continues at coordinate 8,943 of JAAHGR010000178.1, read as the reverse complement.
AGAAGACGCTTGAGCTCATTGCGCTGTGTGCGGATTGTAACTTGCCAACCTCGGAAGCAATCAGGTAAAGGCACGTAGCACCTCTTAAGGATGTGAGCCAATATTGTTTTCAGGCCACTTTCTACCTCGTGCTTTTGCGATATCCCCAACGCTTCAATCTCCTCAACCAAATTGTCCCAATCCAAATTATCAATATCTCTAGCCTTCAACTGGGTTGCTGTGTCTTCTAGCCAAAGAGCAAAATCTCTGTCATAGAGTGGTACTTGAGTGATCTTAGATACCATGATGAGGTCAACTTTCATCAATAATGGGAATAAGATTAAGCTGTTGTGTATTTAAATTATCACTTAGTACGGATGCACCGGACGCGGAGATTAGGACTAAGTGGTTTAATTTCAACAATTGAACAATTTAACAATTCAACAATTCAGCAATCAATGACTTCGACATTCCAAGACCAAGTTCAGCAATTTTACGACGCCTCCTCCGGTTTGTGGGAGCAGGTTTGGGGTGAACATATGCACCACGGCTACTATGGACCTACTGGTAGAGAGAAAAAAGACCGGCGTCAGGCACAAATTGATTTGATTGAAGAACTCCTGAGTTGGAGTGGGGTAGAGCAAGCCGAGCAAATTCTGGATGTGGGTTGTGGAATTGGGGGTAGTTCTTTATACTTAGCCCAAAAGTTTAATGCTAATGCTACTGGCATTACTCTGAGTCCAGTGCAAGCATCAAGAGCCACGGAACGAGCCCAGGAAGCTGGGTTAGCCAGCCGAGTGCAGTTTCAGGTTGCTGATGCTCTGAAGATGCCTTTTGCTGATGAAAGTTTTGATTTTGTCTGGTCCCTGGAAAGTGGTGAACACATGCCAGATAAGGAACAATTTATCAGAGAGTGCTACCGGGTACTCAAAGTAGGGGGCACTTTCCTAATGGCAACTTGGTGTCACCGCCCAATTACCTCAGCAACGGGAGAACTAACAGCGGATGAGCAGCAGCATTTACAGGAAATGTGCCGAGTTTACTGCCTACCTTATGTAATTTCCTTACCAGAATATGAAGCGATCGCAGGTAATCTATCTTTCCAAAACATTTGTACTGCTGATTGGTCTGATGCTGTCGGGCCCTTTTGGGATATGGTAATTGATTCAGCTTTTGAGCCAACAGTAATTTTGGGATTACTCCAAAGTGGCTGGAGTACTATCGAAGCAGCACTGTCTTTGAGACTGATGAGTCGAGGTTATGAGCGGGGATTGACTCATTACGGTTTACTGTGTGCCCATAAGTAAGATTCATACCTAGAGAACCGGTCCAGTATTCCTAGAAACCGGGTTTCTTGCAAGAATAACGACGAAATATCAGCACTTTTCCATCTTAAACCCGGTTTCTGGACGGACGCTCTAGAAGGGTGGGGCTTCAGACCCATTCTTTTGCTTAAAACATGATGCAATCAGCTAAGGAAAACAGCAGCTAGAATTATATTTTCGCCAACTGCAAACCCAGATTCAAATGTTGGAAAAACGGAAAGTTGAGAATCAAGGAAAGAAACGTTAAAGATAAGCTGGGGGAGCTGGGTTAAGCTAAAATATGAAGAAATATTAAAACAATTTAGCCCAATGAACTGCGTTGCTACCTCAAACCTGCAACCACCTCAATACCACCGTGATTACAACCATGCTCTTAGCAGGCAACAGCTAACGGTGTTTTGCGATTTTGATGGTCCTATTGTCGATGTTTCTCGCCGTTACTATACTACTTATCAACTAGCACTGGCTGATACCCAGGCTTTTTACCAAACTCCAGACATTACCTTACCCATCCATCCCCTGAGCAAAGAGCAGTTCTGGCAAATGAAGCGAGATCGTGTCCCTGATGTAGAAATTGCCTCTAGCTCAGGTTTGCAGGAAAAACACCTCAAATTTTTTTTGGGACGTGTGGTGGAGATCGTCAATCAGCCTGCTTTATTATATCAAGATAAACTCCAGCTAAGATCACGTTGGGCATTAGCCTTGCTCCATTCTCGGTGTGTCCGACTGGTATTAGTAACCTTGCGTGCTCAGTCACAAGCTACACAAATCTTGAGAAATTATGGTATGACCCGTCTGTTCAATGGGATTTACGGAACTAATGATCGCCACGCTGCTTATCGAAACTATGCTGATCTCAAAAGGCAACTACTACAACAGGCAATTACAGAACAATCCCTGTTATCCCAGCAATCGGAATCAGCTTGGATGGTGGGAGATACAGAAGCGGATATCGTTGCAGCTCAAGCACTCTCACTACCTAGCATTGCTCTAACTTGTGGTATTCGTTCTTTTGCTTACCTTCAGCAATTTGAACCGACTTACATCTATTCTGACCTACTTACTGCTGCCCAGCAATTGTTAGGTGTTAGGTGTTAGGTGATATAAGGACAGTATCCTTCGCCTACAATTGGTATCCCTATTAGCGTGACACACCTCAAATAATGTAATAGATGTAGGTTGGGTCGAGGCAACGAGACCCAACACAGCCCTCTCCCTTGTTGGGTCACTTTCTAAAGCTCTACCCAAACTACATTTTTAGGTGTGCCAAGCCAGTAGGTTCAGGATTTATCTAAAACCTACGGCAGCTTGCCAGACAAATGCCAGCAGTAAGAAGAAAACAGGGATTACTGGCAGAACGTCTACTAAAGGATTAAAAATCGAGTAGGCTTCCGGCAGTTTGGCTAACAGCAATGCAGCTTCCATATTTGAGTTTACCTTTTCAACACAATTTTCATAATTGAAAAGTATCTTAACATAGAACTGGATCAAAGCTGAGCAGTTGTCGAGGGTTTTAAGTAATGGGCAAATTCTGTAGCAAAGCGATCGCATAAAATAGCTTCCCGAATGCTTTGGGTGAAGCGAATGAGTTCTGTAACATTGTGCAGGGAGAGTAATATATAGCCAAGAACTTCTTGCGATCGCACCAAGTGGTTGAGATAAGCACGGCTGAAGTTCTGACAGCAGTAACAAGGGCAAGTGGCATCTAAAGGGGTAAAATCTTCTCTAAACCGGGCATTCTTCAAATTCCACCTTTCGCCCTGTACCAAGGCAGCGCCGTGGCGTCCCAAGCGAGTGGGAATTACACAATCAAACAAATCGATCCCTGCCGCGATCGCTCTTGCCATTTCCCGATAAGTACCAACACCCATTAAATAACGGGGCTTATCTACTGGCAAGTAAGGGGTAGTTGTGGTAACAATTTCATCAATCAGTTCGGCTGGTTCACCGACACTAACACCACCAATGGCATACCCTGGTAGATCTAAAGAGACCAAAGACTGGGCAGCTGTGCGGCGTAAATCCAGGTGAACGCCTCCTTGAACAATACCAAATAACGCTTGTTCCTCTGGGCGTTGGTGAGCTTCAATACAGCGCTTGAGCCACCTATAAGTACGCTCGGTTGCCAGTTCCACCTCTGAGCGCTCCGCCGGGTAAGGGGGACACTCATCAAAGGCCATGATCACATCTGCCCCTAGAGCATTCTGAATCTCAATTGAACGCTCTGGGGTCAGATGAATCATTTGTCCATCCCGAGGAGAACGAAAAATCACCCCCTCCTCTGTCAATGTACGCAGCTGACTTAAACTAAATACTTGAAAACCGCCAGAGTCAGTCAGAATTGGCCCATGCCAACCCATGAATTGGTGCAATCCACCTGCTCGCTCGACAATTCCTTCACCCGGTTGTAGGTGGAGATGATAGGTATTCGCCAGTACCATTTGCGCCCCAGCTGCCTCTAGTTGAGCTGGTGTCAGGGTTTTGACAGTCGCCATCGTTCCTACTGGCATGAATCTAGGTGTTTCTACCCAGCCATGAGGTGTAACAAAAACCCCAGCACGGGCTTTTGTCTGGCTACAGGATGCCTGAGAGTGAAACGAAAATTGATTTTTCTTTTGCTCCAAAGCTCTTTAGGAATTAGGGATGACTAAGAAAAGATTAAGTGTTCAGGATAAAGATAAAACTAACAACAATATAACTCAGACCAATAATTAAGCACCGGAGCTAGTACAATTTTATCCTTTACACTTTCCATATCTAGAAAGGACACTCATCATCTTCATCGATTTGCACATCCCATTTGGCATTTAGCACCTGGGTTACCATTGCTTCAAGAGCGTCAGCATTCAGTTGCTGTGTGCACTCCTCTTGCAGGGAACCCAATACGGGAATGAGCCGTAATTGACGATTGTCTTGAATCAGATCGAAGTAAGCTTCTTTTGCTGGAGACTGGCTCAACTGCAAATAATCGAAACTTTGTACATTGAGGTAGATTACCTGATTGGCGATCAGGGTAGAACGGTCGGGGTCAGCAAAAACTTTCATGACACACCCTTTGCCCTCGCTTTGTACCTTGCCATCGATCGTATGAATATAGTGGACGCAACTCAGGGTAGTGAGCAACTGCCCCATATCTTGTTTATTGACAACAATGCCAGTGTCAATGATACAAGGAGCTGGGATCTGATGCTGAGATTGATGATAACTCATGGATAACAGCTAATGATGCAAACGGGACTAATCTTGCCCGGTCAAAGGATAATTTAACCGCTTAGTGGGAACCCTACATGATAAAGCAAGTACTTGGCTCTAGAGATTGCAAAGTTTAAAGCCAGCATAAACTCTGCAATTAAGAATTGTAAAGATGGATACATGGAAATTTTCCATGATATCAATCTGAGAATACCTGGGTTATACAGGTAAGTTGCTGTCTCTACAGTGTAGGGTATGACACAGTAGGTTATGAGACAATACTATCCCAAGATTCTCTGACTGCTCACAAGCTTTTAGGCTGATCTAGTAAATTTTTTATTACACATCCCCCAATGAAACGGTTGACCTGGCGAAAATTGATGCGATGGGGATGTCAGGTATGGTTTTCCTGGCTCGGTGCAATTACCTTCTATACCTCCATCCCTATTCCAGTTAACTGGCCTTCGGAGTTCAAAGGCGTTGCCCGTTGGGCACCACTTGTGGGATTGCTCCTGGGAGCCATGCTGGGAATGTTCGATGTTGGCTTGCAAGAGTTGGGTATGCCGGTGTTGACTCGGAGTACTTTGGTTGTCATCAGCTGGATTGCTTTAACAGGAGGATTACACCTGGATGGGGTGATGGATACAGCTGATGGTTTAGCAGTTCAAGACCCCCAGCGGCGTCTGGAGGTCATGGTAGATAGTGCTACAGGTGCTTTTGGGGCAATGGCGGCAATCGCCTTATTGCTCTTAAAAACTGCTGCTTTGACAGATTTGATAGCTTACCGATGGTTAGCCTTGATGACAGCAGCAGGTTGGGGACGCTGGGGTCAAGTAGTCGCGATCGCTCTTTATCCCTATCTCAAACCTACAGGTAAAGGCGCATTTCACAAAGAAGCCATTCGCATCCCCCAAGACATTTTGCTAGGATTTGGCTTACTTTTATTCCCCTGTGGCTTACTCCTGGGGCTCGACGGAAGTCTCTGGTGGATATCGTTAGCCATGGTAGTAGGAGGATGTGCGATCGCTTTTCTCACTGGTGCTTGGTTTCACCGTCGGTTAGGGGGACATACTGGTGATAGTTACGGAGCCGTTGTGGAATGGACAGAGGCTCTATTCCTTTGTTTACTTACTCAGTTTCTTTCTTAGTTATGGTTTGGGAGAATAACTAACAAGCAACAAGTAACAAGTAACAAGGAGTGAAGAATTTATCCTAGTTAGGTGGTAGGTGTTATAGGATTTATCATTATTCTCAATTTTCAATTCCCAATTCCCAATTCCCAATTCCCAATTCCCAATTCCCCATGCCTATACGTCAAAACCTATTCTTACCCAATATCCAACTCTCCTACTTAGAGTGGAACCAATCTCAGGAACCGTTACTGTTATTGCATGGCTTAGGAGATCACGCTTTGGTGTGGTCAAATTTGGGGAATTACCTTAGCGATCGCTACCATATTGTGGCACCAGATATGCGTGGTCATGGGGAAAGTAGCAAACCGGAGCAAAATTATCGCTTTGCTGATGCCATCGCTGATTTAGAGGCTCTAATGGAACATCTTAATTGGTCTGCTGTTCATATAGTTGGTCACTCCTGGATGGGGAAATTAGTACCCATCTGGGCAAAACAACATCCAGAACGTTTCCGGAGTATGATTTTAGTAGACCCCATTTTCATTGGTCGGATGCCCAGTTGGCTGAAGGTTACCTTTCCGCTGCTGTATCGCTTCTTGTCTTTTCTCAAAGGTATGGGACCATTTGAGAGTTACGAACAAGCCGAAGAGCAAGCACGTCAGTTAAAGCAATATCAGGGTTGGAGTCCCTGGCAACAGCAAGTCTTCCAAGGGGGAATCGAACAAAAGTCTAATGGTAGTTGGGGCAGCAAGTTTACTATATCAGCCCGCAATCAGATTTTTGAGGAAGTGATGCGGGTAGATGGTCTTACCAGCCCGATTGACATTCCTACTCTCTTTGTGCTATCAGAAACTGGTTTCAACCGTCAGGAGAGGCAGCTCAAACCCTACAAAACTTATCTGACAAATCTATGTATCCGTCAAGTTCCCGGTAATCATTGGCCGTTTTTGGTGCAACCGGAGGCATTCAACCAAACTGTGGAAGCTTTTTTGAAATCATTCTCTGGCTAGAGAGCCGGAGAGAGTATTCTTAAGCTGTCGTGCATTTAAATTGTGAATTAGGTCTGACGCGGAGACACGGAGACGCGGGGACGCGGAGATTAGGAGAACCCAATTTAAATGCGTCTTAGCTTAGAAACTGGGTAAATAACGGTTTCTCTTAATGTATCGGTCATACTTGAAGAAGCAAGCTGTAACATTTGATTTGGAATTATTGGCAATTGCTTGAGATTTGCTCCGCAAGGAGAATTAAAAATTCAAAATAGTGACCCCCATGAAAAAATTATTGTTTATTGGTTCTGTTGTTTTCCTCATTGCCGGATTTGGAGCCAGGTCTGAATCTACATACGTCAGTGCTAACAAACCATCGGCAGTTATTCAACTCTCCCAAGAGTCCACGAGTACTTCTGCTAATATCCCCTTAGAACTGCTGGATGCAGGAGTTGAACCGAGGCAGGAACTACGCTTCACACCTGCAGTAAATTCCCAGCAAACCTTAACTATGACCATGGATGTCAATGTCGCCATCTCTATCAATGGTCGAACTCCACCCACTGTAGATACTCCAGCAGTTGAGATGAAGATGGAGACACAAGTTACTCAAGTGGATGCCAATGGGGATATTTATGCTGATTTCTCCTATTCTGAGGTGGATGTCATCGCTAATGCTCAGACTCCGGCAGAATTGCTTAATTTAATGCAATCGCAACTCCAAGCTTTAGTTGGTTTGGAAGGTTCTTTGATTATGGATGCTCAAGGAAACACTAGGGATATCAACTTCGATTTGCCTGAGGGTCTTGACCCTAACACGAAACAAATGCTTGAGCAAATCTCTAATTCCTTGAAGCAAGTATCTTCACCATTACCATTGGAAGCAATCGGTGTGGGGGCCAAGTGGCGAGTGTCTAACTCCCTAACTATCAATGGCATGAGTATCAATCAGATAGCTACCTATGAGTTAGTTGATTTACAAGACAATATCGCTACTTTGGAAGTGAGTGTGGAACAGAATGCACCTTCCCAAACTATCAACCAACCAGGAATGCCTCCTGGTGCGTCTGTCTTGCTTGAATCCTTAGATTCTGAGGGTCAAGCTGACATTGAGATTGGGTTGGATCAAATTATGCCAATTGTTGCCAATATTTCTTTGGATTCTCAGAGCAAGATGAAAATTAAGGCTCCTAACGGTGGACAAGAAATGATGATGGAGATGAATTTATTAATGGATATGAATTTAGAATCTGATTGATTTGAAGGGGAGGCAGGAGGCTGCAAGGCTGCAAGGCTGCAAGGCAGGAGGCTGCAAGGCAGTCCCGATGAAAAAATTTCACCACCATGCATGAAAATTCCTTTCTCTACCTCTCCGCGTCTCCGTGTCCCCGCGTCCCCGTGTCTCTTTTCAAGTCAGAAGGCTCAAACAAGGGAAGAGGGTGATTGTATCAATTCCCAATTCCCAATTCCCAATTCCCAATTCCCCATTCCCCATTCCCCATTCCCAATTCCCAATTCCCCATTCCCAATTCCCAAATTATTGTGAACCGATACCTTGCACAATTAAAACTGAGCAAGACACATTATGTACAATGTAATTACTTACACTGCCCAGAAATACTTCTGATAGGCCCTGGCGACCTCGCCTACCAAGCACTACTAAGTCGGCATCCCAAGCCTTGGTTATGTCTCGAATCGCACTGCCAGCATCTCCCACCTTACAATCCCATTCTGTAGTTACTCCCTGGGCAATTGCTGTCTGGCAATAACCTTCGAGTAGCTTTTGCGATGCCTCCTTCTCCTTATCTAACTGGGTTTGCATCTGGTTGTATAAATTCATTGCCGGATCATAAATATCCGAGTAAAAACCAGTTCCTTGAATTTCTAATGGCAAGCAATGAAACAGCATCAGAGAAGCCTGTTCTTGTTTGGCTATCTCCAAAGCTTGTTCAAACACAGCTGTTGCTTGAGGTGAGCGATCAATTGCCGCCAAGATTTTTTTATATCTCATAGTTTTGTAAGTAGGGAATTGGGAATTGGGAATTGGGAGTAGGGAAAAAATTTTTTATCGGGTCTTTCCTTTTACAAGACGCTTCGCACAAATTTATCGACGCGCTCCATCCCCTTCTCAATCGTAGCTAAATCTGTGGCGTAGGAGAGACGAATACAATTATCGTTACCAAAAGCAATACCAGGAATCGCTGCAACCTGCTGAGATTCCAGTAGACTATTACAAAAATCCAGGGATTGGAAACCTGTTTTACTGATATCGATAAATAGGTAGAAAGCACCATCTGGCTTGGGACAACTGAGTCCAGGAATAGA